>DSBA01000056.1 GCA_011046145.1 Candidatus Uhrbacteria bacterium
ATACACTCGGCTTTAAAGTGCCCGCCCGCAGTTTTCGCGCAAAGATTAAATTTTCAAGCTAACAAACTAATTTACCCGGGCAAATCTTTGAGACAACCTGTCTAAAAAATGGGTACTTGACATCATTTTTTCCATAGAGTAAGTTAATTATTGAGTTTGTATATTACAAAACATTTTAACCTACACGTCAACCCCACTTCCCAGACACCCTTGACAGCCTATTTGGGCCATGATATGATTCACCCTAACATATGCCCAAATTTTGGTGCAAAAAATTGTACCTTAACATATAAATTATTGTTAGCCAAGCAGCTTAGAGATAAAGAGGCTTTCAACAACACAAAACACAAGATTGAAAAATCTTGAGATAAAAGGGAGGGAGTTATTATGGGAACCAAGGAAGAAAGAAAAGAAACAATTATGCTTTATTTAAAAATCTTTTTAAATTTATGCATAATTCTCGCCGGACAGCTTTTTCTTTTTCTTTTCGCGGTCATATCTGCTATTTTGCCGCGCAAATGCCCAAAATGCAAAGTTTGGATGGTTGTAACCATTTCAAAACATGATTATCCAAGCACTAAGAAATGCCCTAATTGCGGAGTGAGAAATTTTGAGATGTAATTTTCCCTCTTAAATCTTATTCTGAACTTTTGTCTCAGAAGACAGATTTATTCATAAGGGTCAGGGTGTCTTTCTGAAAAACAAAAATAGCGATTTAAACTTTCCTATAAAGGGGGGATAAAATGACAGGTTTGGTTTTAAGCGAACAGGTAAAGGAACTTGGTAAAAAACAACTGGATTTCAGTAATGTTAGTTGTTTGCCGCCAAGAATTCAGGAATTACTTGGTGATCCTTTTACATTAAAAGACCCTAAAAAGTTTCAAGAAGTATTAAAGTATACTACATCTAAATCCGAGATCGCCAGAATTCTTCACGATAATCCAGCTAGCGATGCTATGTTGCGGATTGTTTATCCCGATTACAATGGACATCCGCTGACTGACGGATTGGATTATTTTTTGAGTCATTCACTCTCTGGACAGGCTCTTAGGGATCGACTCCAAATTTGTTCTTCCTGGCTGGCAAAGAATTTTTTACTCCCCCAAAAAAGAGTAATCGATTTGGGCGGTGGTTCAGGCTCTTATGCCTTTGAGTCTCTAAGAATTGCTGGCAGAGTCCCTAATGGATTCATTTGGGAATGCCTTGATTTGGACCCGATTGCTATCCAGATTGGAGAAGACAGAGCAAAGAGTTTGGGTATACAGAATTCTGTAATATTCAGGCATGGTAATTTTATGTCAGCTAAATCCATTCAGAAACTTGCCGATTTCGGAGTTTTAATTGGTGTCCTTTGTGGAATGGACAAAGAAACCTCAATTAATTGTTTGGAACGTTCAAAAGTACACCTTAAAAAATGTGGTGAAATTTTTGCCGCTACTTTATTAATTCAGAGTTTTAATGAGGATCCTTTAACTTTCCGAATACTCTGTAATATTGGTGGTTGGCAACTTCGCCCTAAGACGATAGAAGATGTTAAAGATATTTTTAAAACCGCAGGTTTTAAAATAATCAACATCTTCAGCGAACGACCGGAGGGAAATGGACAATATGCAATTGTTCACGCTCGTCGTGATTAATTGCTAGAATTTATTATATTAAAACAAAGGTAGTGTATTACGCACTACCTTTTTATATGCTGAAAATATGTTATAATATATATATTTAAAGTTAACTTATGACATTAGTATATAATTATTTTTTATATTCTTCTATATTTAATGCTGTAGTCGCTACAGTATTAGGTTTATTAATATTATTAAAAAATCCGAAAAATAAGGCAAATAAATTATTTACTCTTTTTTGTTTAGCTTTTTGTGCTTGGTCTTATCCATATATTGGTTGGCCAATTGCCATGACTAGAGAAGGAGCATTATTATCTTTTCAACTATTACATATTGGAGCAAGTTTTGTTTCGATTACATATTTACATTTCGTGATCGGATGGCTTAATCTTTATAATAGAAAAAATAAGATTATCTTGGGCCTGGGCTATCTTGCTTCTTTATTTTTTGCTATAAATACTTTTTCCCCTTTATTTATTAAAGGCATGGAGCCAATCTTTTCAATGAGGTATTGGGCAATTCCAGGCCCTTTATATCATTTTTATTTAATAATGTTTTTTGGATTATTTCTTTATGCGTCTTATTTATTATTATTTAATTTTAAAAGAACATCTGGGATATTAAAAAAACAAATACAATTTACATTAATAGGCATGGTGTTAGCTTTCTTGGGAGGATCAACAAATTATTTTTTATGGTATAACATAAATATCCCGCCATATGGTAATATATTTGCTGCTTCCTTTGTTATTTTTACTGCGTATGCCATCTTGAAATATCGTTTCATGGATATTCGTTTAATCATTAAGCGTTCTGCGGTATTTACTTTACTTGTTCTTATTATCACTGCTATTTATTCTGTTCTGGCATATTTAATCAGCATTTTATTTATCGGCTTAATTGGCGTTCAATCAGTATTTTTAAGCGGTATTTTAACTGCTGTTTTTGTGGCTTTGGGTTTTGAGCCTTTGAAAAAATCATTGTCAGTAGCCACTGATAAATATCTTTTTAAAGCCCCTTACAATCCCCAGGAAGTTT
The DNA here is from genome assembly GCA_011046145.1 of Candidatus Uhrbacteria bacterium. Classification (GTDB taxonomy): domain Bacteria; phylum Patescibacteriota; class Patescibacteriia; order CAIXNZ01; family CAIXNZ01; genus DSBA01. The sequence goes on from DSBA01000056.1 coordinate 2,661, forward strand.
TGGCCGAATTTTCCGACAAGCTGACATCTACTTTGGACCTGAAGCAAATTTCAAATTTTATCACCAAAAGAACCAGCGAAGTTTTTAAGCCGTTTTTTGTTTCCTTGTTTTTGCTCAATGAAGAGAAAAAAGAGTATGAGAAAGAAATTGTCTGGGGCAAGACAAGCGATGATTTGCCCAAAATTGATTCCAAGATTTTTAATAAAGTTTTTAATTATCTCCAGAGCATTAATAAAGAAAAAGAAATTCTGGTCAAAGAAGAAATCAAAAAAATAAACGAACAGCTTGATAATCCGGTTTTGAAGCTTTTAATTGAAATGCTGGAGAAATACGGGGTTAATCTGATTGTGCCGCTTTATGTGAGGGATAAATTAACAGGCATTTTGTTTTTGGGCGATAAAAAATCAGGCGATATTTATTCCAGCGAAGATATCAGAATGCTGGAAATCATTAGCGGCCAGTCAGCCGTGGCCATCCAAAACGCAAAGCTTTTTGAAGAGCAAAAGAAATTTGCCAGCCGCTTGAAACGCGAAGTTGATAAGGCAACCAAAGAATTGAAAGAAGCCAATGTTCAGCTCAAAAAACTTGACCGCGCCAAATCAGAGTTTATTTCCATTGCTTCTCATCAGTTAAGAACGCCTTTGACTGTGATTAAAGGTTATATTTCCATGATTAATCAAGGCGATTTTGGCCAAGTGCCGGGAAAAGTCGCTGAACCTTTGGATAGAGTTTATAAAAGCACTTTGCGCATCATCGGCTTGGTGGAAGATTTGCTTAATATCTCCAGAATTGAAAGCGGTAGAATGAAATATTATTTTGAAAAAGCTGATTTGCTTGAAGTGATTGAAGATGTTTATGAAGAATTAAAACAGCACGCTGAAAACAAGGGGTTGAAATTTGTTTTGCAAAAACCTCGGGTAAAAATCCCGCTTATTATTTTTGATAAAGCCAAAGTGCGGGAAGTTGTTATGAACCTGATGGATAATGCCATTAAATATACGGATAAAGGTTTTGTTAATGTTGAATTGAAAAGATTAAATAATACTCTTGAGTTTTGCGTCAGCGATTCAGGCCGGGGCCTGGCGCCTGATGAAATGCCCATGCTTTTCCAGAAATTTTCCCGCGCCAAGGGCGTGCAGTTAGTGCATACCGAAGGCACGGGCCTGGGCCTTTATATTGCCAAAAATATTTTGCAAAAACACCAGGCCAAAATCTGGGCAGAATCAGAAGGCAGAAATAAAGGCTCTAAATTCTGCATTAGCTTTAAAATTGAGAATAAAAAAATAGAAAAGAAATTGGGGAAGAAATAATCTTCAGGCGATTACCATGGGCTTTTTTGTCCGCCGAAGCAGAGCAAAGGCGGAAGCCTCTGCACAGCTACAAAGTGGCTGAGAATGATAATTTCTAATTCGGCAGCTATGCTGCCGCGCGGATCCTGAAGGATCCGGTAAATATTAAGGAGGTACTTATCAGAACCTTTAGGTTCTGAACTGCCACAGAGTGGCAGAAAATAAAATAGACATAGTAAAGGCGGCTCCGTAATATAGAGCCGATCAGACCCTAAAGGGTCTGGTAAGTATTTTCTTGAAATTAAATGTTTTAGGGTTTATGGAATATTATTTGGATAATAATTATTTTTTTATAACCTGCCGGACAAATGATGGTAAAAATTATTTCTATAACGAAGAAGTACGGGGATTTATTTTAAATCTTTTTAAAAATATTGAAAATGATTTTAATATTAAATTTTCAGCATATAGTATTTTGTTAAATCATTATCATTTTTTGCTGCATTTGCAAATTGGCAAGGATATATCTAAGGTGATTAATAAAATAAATGGCAACATTTCTCATTTTTTAAAAGATGCGCCAAAACCCCTCTGGGATATATATCATAACAGCAATGCTTTTGACGAAGAATCATTTTATAAAATATTGGGCTATATTGCTGGGAATCCTTTTAAACATGATTTAGTAAAAAATATTGAGGATTTGAAAAAGTATAGATTTAGCAATTATAATGAATTGGCAGAAAAATATAGTTATGAGGGAATTAATGAAATTATTTGCAATGTGCAGAAATTGAATTGGGAATTAAAATTTTAACCATTATTAATTACCAGGGGCTTTTTTGTCCGCCGAAGCAGAGCAAAGGCGGAAGCCCCTGCACAGCCACGAAGTGGCTGAAATAAATAATAAAGAAGTTATTATTCCGCGGTTTTGCCGCAGTGCGGCTGCTGATCCGCCCCTAAAGGGACGGGTAATATTCCAGGGATGTTTTTGCTGTCATTGCACTTTGGCGGAGGCTAAAGCGTCCGGTAATTAAAATACTTGATAGCAGCTTTAGTTCGCCTTGGCTATACAGGTCGCTGATCCGCCCCTAAAGGGGCGGGTAAATGTTTTTTATTAATGCAAAATAATATGCTTAAAATAGGTTTAATTTTTGGCGGTTTAAGCAATGAACATGAGGTTTCAATAATTTCGGCCCAAAATATTGCGGCTAATTTTGATATAAAAAAATACGCTCCTGTTTTAATTTTTTGGAACAAAAATGGCGGTTTTTTCTGCGTTGAAAATTTTAAAGAAGTTAAAATTCCCAAAAAACAAAATTTGGTAAAAATCGAAGATTTTAAAAAATATTTTGATATAGCATTCCCGATAACGCATGGAAAGTATGGAGAAGACGGCGTTTTGCAGGCTATTTTAGAAAGCCAAAGAATAAAATATTGCGGCTGCAGGGTTTTAAGTTCTGCTCTGTGTATGGATAAAGCGGTATTTAAGCAATTTGTTGAGGGACAAAAAATAAAGCAGGTTAAATTTAAAATAATTATAGACAATAAATTATCTAAAAAAGAGTTGAAAGAAATTAAAAGAGAATTTATTTTGCCGATTTTTGTTAAGCCTGCCAATTCAGGTTCTTCGGTCGGGATCACTAAAGTTAAAAATTTGAAAAATTTGTATTCTGCGATTAAGATTGCCTTTCAACACGATAATAAAGTAATAATTGAACAAGGAATTGAAAAACCGCGTGAAATAGAAATAGCAATTTTAGGCAATAAAAATTTAATAGTTTCTGAACCGGGGGAGCTAAAACCCTTTAATGAATTTTATGATTATAATGACAAATATAAATTAAATAAAACAAAAGTGACAATACCAGCGAAATTGAATAAAAAACAAATTAAGGAAATAAAAGAAATAGCGGGAAGAGTTTATAGAATATGTTGCTGCACTGGTTTTGCCAGAGTAGATTTTTTGCTGAAAGATAATAAAATTTATTTAAATGAAATTAATACTTTGCCTGGCTTTACGCAGAATTCAATGTATCCGCTTTTGATGATGAATAAAGGTATGAGTTATAAGCAATTAATTAATAGAATTATTGAGTTGGCATCTTAAGGCGTGCCGATAAAAGCATCACATTTATTATAGAGTTTAAGATTTAAAAAGGGTTTCTAACAAAAAAAGAGCGAGATTAGTCGAACTCACTCTTAATTTAGGAGGCAAAATGTTACTAAAAGAATACGCGATGTGGATATGTGGGCCTATGCCCACCGACCTCCGTCGGCTATAGCCGACTTCGGTCGGCGTCGGCCGAAGCCCGACAGGAAAAATGAGAAGTGCCCTCCTTCGCATAAAGCAAAGCTAAGGAGGGCGTAGGTGGGTGCTAAGGGAGTCCTCTCCTACGCGCTATTTTTACTGGATAGGAAAACAACCGGTAATAATTTATTTTTTTTGCTTTAACATCAGTTCTGGCTTGCCAGCATTAAGCTCTTCATCTACATGTAATCCGAGTTCCTGAATAAATTGGCGAATTTCTTGTTTTGTTTTGGCAACCTTATTATCCGCTACTTTACGCAGTTTTTCAACTTCAAGAAAAAAACCAAGATTTTGAACATCTTCAAAAACAATTTCATATTCGGGCGTGCTAAAGGTGTATTTCTTATTATCAATGCGGACTAATTCACGAAAACCAAGATTTTTAAGAATATTCATAATGGTTTCAAAATCGCCCACGGAAGTTTCGTGTTCATCAGAATATGTCCATTGATCGTCATTATCAAAATAATCAATTTTATAGGCAAGATAAAATTTCCCCTCTTTTTTTCTAAGCCGTAAGCAGTTGCGCAGGCGCATATTAGTATCCGGTTGCAGTTCTGTTCTTAGAGGATCATAAAAATAAATATCTAATATGCTTTTTACTCCATGCGAGGTGAATTGTTTTAGCGCTTGGAGAGTTTTTTCTTTGGAATCTTTGAGCTTAACAAGAATTTCGATTTCTTTCATAAGGATTTAATTATTTGACTAAGATTTTTTTTAGTATTGCAAGTAATGCCTAAAGACATGCTCCATTCTACTTTACAATTATTGATAACATATTGCGCAGCGTCACGTCCAAAAAGATAGCCCATTACGTAAGAGGCTTCCTTTAAAGAAGAAAATTGCAAGGGTACTAAAATTCCTTTTTTAAACCATTTAAGTCTGCAATTGCGAGGACTGGAAATCATAGCTGAACGTTTTTGACGCCATTCCTCAAAATCAAACGCGGTTATTTTATCAGGTATGAATTTGAACCACATTTTATTTAAATCGTCATTAAATGTTTCATCCCAGCCAATAGTAAAGAATAATCCATCATCGTCTAGGAGATTATAGATAGTTTTTAACTCTTTGTGACATAAATTATCATTTGAAATTTTGCTAGGAAAACCAAAAGAGCTAATGATAAAATTGGATTTCTTTTTTATATGTAATTTCGCTTGTCTAATAGTAGTATTTACAACTTTTATTCTATCTGTAAATTTGCGCTCACGCTTTATTGCTTTTTTCAGAAAAGTGCACATTTGTTCGCTGGCGTCTAATGCATAAAGAGTGCCAGAGAAAGAAACTTTATCAATAATTTGCCACAACATCCTGCCAGTGCCAGTTGCGATATCAATAGGATTTCTTATTTTTAAATTTTTTATTTTATTTTGTACCAAGGAAAAACAGATATTTTCAGGATCTTCAGCTTCTGAGAAAGCGTAATAAATAGAAGGATCATGATACCATTTATCGCTTTCATCAGAAATCATGCCGTTTTCATTTCGGAATGATTTTTTTTCAATTATTAATCTCGTGCGGTTGGAAGGATTTTTTAAATAATAAATTGCCTTGCTTAACTCTCCAATTACTGATTCCTCGGTTTCTTTATAAAGTACTTTATCTAAAATAATAAGTGATTTTTCATTGCCTATGCTAATTAATCCACGGGTGGCCATTTTTCGTATTAGCGGATCGCTGTCTAATAACGATTTTTCTAAAATGGGTCGAAGGGCTTCTGTGGCATTATTTTGTAAAGCAAAAAAAGTATAATATTTAAGTTCGTAATTTTTATGTGAGATTAGCGTAAGCAATTTTTTATAAATTTCTTTATCAATAAGTTTTAGTCTGCCTATTAGCCAGCAGCAGTTTATTATTGATAAATCATCTTTAGCGTTTAAAAATTTTTCTTTAATACGAGGGTAAATATGTTTTTGAATATTGTCAACATTGCTGAGAATTAATATGCTAATAATTGATTTTTTATCCTTGATATTATTAAGATAAAAGTCTAAATTTTTAAAGGAGCTTGTTTTTAGAGACATTTTAAGCAAATTAACTGCTTCTTCGAGTCCTAAATTTTCAATTGAAAAAGCTGCTCGCCACCAGGCATCAGAGTTTGTGGCGTATTTTATAACATTATAAAGGAAATCGATTATTGCTCTGTCAGTATTTTTAAATTCACCTAACGACCAAGTCAGGCCTATAGAATTATAAAGATTTGGATTTTTTAGAGTATTTAGTGTTTTTATAATTACTTCTACATTTACGTGTTGTATAATACTGCCAACATTCCAATCAAAATTACGATTAAATTTTGGAAGTTCATTAATTAGATTTTTGACAATAGCATTTCGATTAGGATTTGAATTGATTAATTCTCCCAATATTTTAAGGTCAGTCTCTGAAAAGATATGAGAGGACAATGTTTTGTATTCCCTCGATTTAATTTGCCGAAAGATTTGCTTCATCATAGAGATATCGCTTTAGGGTGTTTTATTTGAGTGTATATTTCGGGAGGTTGTATTTTTTAAAAAAGATACCCAGGCTCTAGGGGAGTTCCTGCCTGCGCATTTCGTGCTTTGGCGTGGCAAGCGAACCCTGAGGCAACAATTCTTTAAGGGGTCTAGTAGACGACATTCGAACCTTTTTTGCTGATCCTTCGAGACATTTCCACATGCCTGTATTGAAAAAGTAACATTATTCACTAAACTTATAACAAGGGTAATATTCACCGCCAGAAGATTTAGACACTTGGCTCTGTTCCCAACCATGCCAAGTTCCACCTAGCTTTTTACATTGATCTTGATTATTAGTTTTGTAAACTGTAGCTTCTTGACATTTTACATCTTCCTCAACTAAACATACTTCTGTTTGTATAATTTGAGGAAATACATTGTAGTAAAAATTGATTAACCCTTGATAATTAGAAATAATTACGAGAACAATGACCAATATAATTGAGATGATAAGTAAAATGATTTTATTTTTTTTGTTCATATAATTTTATTTTAGGGGGTGAAGTGTTACTTAAAGAGTACGTCTTGTGGATAGGTGGGCGCTAAGGGAGTCGAACCCCTGACCTACTCGGTGTAAACGAGTCGCTCTAACCAGCTGAGCTAAGCGCCCTAGTATAATTTTTAATTTTTTAATTCACAATTATCAATTTTTAATTTAAATTTAGGTTTTGTGCTTCGCGAAGCTGGTTGCCTCATTAAAACGCATATTTTTCTGCTGCGGGTGCGCGGGAGGAGATTCGAACTCCTACAGCCTTGCGGCCGCTACCACCTCAAAGTAGTGCGTCTACCAATTCCGCCACCCGCGCAGAAATGTTTAAATTAAATAAAAAATCAAAAAATGTTATTTATAATATTACGACATTTTTTGATTTTAGTCAATGGTTATTCTTCAATGCTGATGCACTGGACAGGGCAGGCGCTGATGGCTTGGTCTATTTTTTCCTTAAACTGACTGTAATCATCCATGGCAATAACTTCACTTTTGCCGTCATTTAATTTAAAAACTTCAGGACAAATGCCTTCGCAGGCGCCGCAGCCAATGCAAGCTTCTTGATTGATGATAGGTTTCATGGTTTTTTATTTTTAATGCTAAATTATAAATTTTAAATCAATTTTAAATATTTTAATTTTAAAATTAAGCCTTTGTTTAAATATATCAAGATTCGGCTATTTAGACAAGGTTTTAAAATTTTGATATTATATAAATAGGTGTTTTTGATTATAGAGTTTTGATTTTGGATCTAGTTGTTTTATGGAAGATTTTATTTTCAAAAGATAAATTTAATTTAAAATATTTAAAATTTAAACCCCTATGCTTTTACAGAGAATTTTTGGAATTATTTTATTCATAATAGGTCCGATTTTGGTGATTAAATCAGAATGGTTTTTGGAAAATTTTGGCAAAATAGCCTGGGCAGAAGAAAAATTGGGAACAGAAGGAGGTACAAGGCTCCTTTATAAGATTATCGGGTTGCTTTTTATCTTTTTTGGCTTGGTTTTGATTTTTGGTTTTTTTGGCGGCATTGTGATGTGGGTTTTTTCGCCTTTATTGCCTAAATAATATTTAAAACATATAAAAGCTGATTTTTAATTATTCTGAAAAAAATTTAATTTTTTTTTTGGGAAGATAAAATTTAAATACTGAAATTTTTTATCATTTAATAATTAATAATTTTAAAAAATATGCCAGTCAGCGGAGGAACACAATTTTTAAAACCCCAAGAGGTTTTGGCCAGCCTCAATGTTATTGAAGGAATGAAAGTGGCTGATTTGGGTTGCGGCAACCTTGGTTATTTTATTATTCCTTTGGCTAAATTAGTCGGCAAAGAAGGCGTGGCTTATGCTCTTGATATTCAAAAATCGGTTTTAGACGGAGTCAAGAGCCGGGCTAAACTGGAAGGCATTACCAATTTGGAGACTGTTTGGGCCAATTTGGAAAAAGCTGGCTCAATTCAAATCCCGGCAGGAAGCCTGGATATTGCCCTGCTGATTAATGTTTTATTTCAAAACAAAGACCGCAAAGCAATAATAAAAGAAGCAGCCAGGCTTTTGAAAAAAGGCGGCAAGTTGCTGATTATTGACTGGAAAAAAACAGGTATCCCTTTCGGTCCGGCGGTCCAGTTAAGGGTTGATTCTTCTGAAATCAAAAAAATGTCGGCAGAATTTGGCTTGAACTTGATCGAAGAAAAGGAATTTGGCGACTATTTTTGGGGGCTGGTATTGCAAAAGAATTAGGTTATATTAGGTTTTATGACGTTTTATGATGTTGTATGATGTTAGATGAGGTTGCTTTGAATTTCAAGAGCAACCTAATACAACCTAATACAATTTATCTAATAACTAATTATTAAATATTTTTAGCAACTATGGCATTTTTAGGCATTGATTGGGGGAAAATTCTTTCCGTGCCGTTTTGGCTGGATGTCCGGCCAGGCGAACTATCGCCGCTTTTTGAAAAATATTTTTTAGCGGTATTGTTTTTTAGTTATTTTTTTTATTTTTTAAGCTGTTTTTTGAAAAAACGCTTTGTTTCCAGGCGGAATTTCATTAAAGCTAATTTTTGGCGCAAATTCAGCACTTTTTGCCTGACCATGGCAGTATCATTTACTTTTATTTTCTTTTTTCGCTATGAGGCTATTCCTTTTTTAGGCGGCAGGTTTTGGATTTTGATTTGGCTGATAGCTGGAATTATTTGGCTGGGGTTTTTATTGAAATATTATTTTATCAATTTGCCCCAAGAACTGAAAAAACTTGAAGAAAAGAAAAAATTCAGCCAATATTTAAGCAATGCCAGAAAAAAATAAAAATAAAGGCCGGCTTAAGGAAATAGGCGATTTTGGCCAGCAAATCGCCAAAAGATATTTACTGAATAAAAATTATAAAATTTTAGGCGAGAATTATTATTGCCGGGAGGGGGAAATAGATTTGATAGCCCAAAAAGGCAGCCAAATAGTTTTTTTAGAGGTAAAAACAAGGCTTTCCAGGAATTTTGGCTTGCCTGAAGAGGCTGTTGGCAAAGAAAAAAAAGAAAAAATGGAAAAGGCAGCTCTGGCTTATTTGGAAAAAGAAAAAGTTAAAAATGAAAATTACAGGTTTGATTTAATGGCCGTGGAAATAGATAAGCAAGATCAAAAAGCCCGCATTAGGCATCATAAGGCTATTTGAAATAGATTTTGAATAGCAAGAAATTAATTTTGGCTGCTGGCCAAGGCTAGATGATTTTTAATATAAAAAATTCAAGGCGTTTGTTTCTTTATATTTTGGGGTTAGAAAAGTTGACAAATAAAGATCCTCATTATATACTTAAATCAAGCTAGTTTATTTTTAAACTAGTTTTATTTTTTAAAAAATTGAGATTGGAGACTAGAGATTGGCGATTGGGTAATTGAAAATTGTTATAAAAAAACCCATCCCTAATCTCTAATCACTAATCACTAATCACATAATTTTATGGATTTACAAACAATCCAGCAGGCAATCAAACAGATTGCGGCTGAAAAAAACATAGCTGAAGAATCAATTATGGAAACAATTAATTCAGCGCTGGCAGCGGCTTACCGCAAGGATTTTGGCCATAAAAACCAGAATATTTTTTTTGAATTTGACGCTCAAACAGGCAAAATGAAAGTTTATGACAAAAAAATTGTGGTTGATTTCCCCCCGGATATTATTAAAGAAATTGATGAAAACGGCAGGGATAAAAAATTTGTCAAAGAAATAGAAGGCGCGGAAGAAGAGGCGGCCATAAAGTTTAATCCTAAAACAGAAATTTTGCTTGAGGACGCAAAAAAAATCAAAAAAAATACTAAGATCGGAGATGAAATAATAATTCCTTTGGAATTGCCGGCTGATTTTGGCAGGATGGCGGCTCAAACAGCCAAGCAGGTTATTATTCAGAAAATCAGGGAGGCTGAAAGAGAAAATATATTTAATGAATTTAAGGAGAAAGAAGGCCAGTTGGTTACCGGCGTTATCCAAAGGCGGGAAATGAGGGGTGTTTTAGTTGACTTGTCCAAAGCAACGGCGGTCATGCCTTATGAGGAACAGATTAAAAATGAAAGATACAATTCAGGCGATCGTATGAAATTTTATTTGGTTTCAGTTGCTAATACAATCAAAGGCCCTGAAATTATTGTTTCCCGCACTAATCCGGAAATGATCAGGAAATTATTTGAAACAGAAATTCCAGAAATCAATTCCAAGGCGATTGAGATAGCAGCTATTGCCCGCGAAGCAGGTTCGCGTTCAAAAGTGGCTGTCAAAAGCAACCAGGAAAACATTGATCCTATTGGTTCTTGCGTTGGCCAAAGAGGCGCCAGAATTCAGACCATTATAAATGAATTAGGCGGTGAAAAAATAGATATTATTGAATGGAACGAAGACCCCTCACATTTTATCAGCAATGCTTTGTCCCCGGCCAAAGTCGCTTCTATAGAAATAAATGAAAAAACAAAAACAGCCAGTGTAACTGTCAACGAGGATCAGCTTTCTTTAGCCATTGGCAAAGAAGGCCAGAATGTGCGTTTGGCCGCCAAATTAACAGGCTGGAAAATTAATATTCTGAAAGAAACAAGCGAAGGCAAAAAAGAAAAAGTAGAGCTTGAAGAAAAACAAATAGAAGCAGGAAATGGAAAGGCAGAGGTTGCGGAAAAAGAAGGGGAAATTGAGGTTCGGGAAGATGAAGAAGAGAAAAAAACTAAAAAAGCCCAAAAAGAGCCAGCAGCTGCCAAGGCCTCAGAAAAGGCAGAAAAGCCAACCAAGAAAAAAGAAAAAAAGAAAAATAATAAAAAAACTAAAAAATAACTTTTAGCTCATGATCTCATTTATAATTTATGTTTTCAATTCGATTTTCTACCAGCCGCTTTTAAATTTTCTGGTCTGGCTTTATAATATTCTTCCAGGCAATGACATTGGCTTGGCAATAATTATTCTGACCATAACAATCAGGGTTTTGCTTTTCCCCTTATTTTATCAGTCCATTAAATCGCAGAAAGCTTTGCAGGAGATTCAGCCCAAGGTTGAAGAATTAAAAAAGAAATATAAAGACGAAAAAGAAAAAATGGCCCAGGAATTAATGAATTTGTATAAGGAAGAAAAAGTTAATCCTTTTTCGTCTTGTTTGCCTCTTTTAATTCAATTGCCGTTTTTGATTGCTGTTTATCAGGTTTTTAGGCATGGCTTAAATTCCGAGAGTTTGGAACTTTTGTATCCTTTTGTGGCTAACCCGGGAACAATAAATTCTGTTTCCATGGGCTTTATTGATTTGGCAGTGCCCAGTATTTTATTGGCCTTTTTGGCTGGTGCGGCCCAGTATTGGCAGGCGAAAATGATGTTTATGAAAAAGCCGCCGCTTTTAAAGGGCAAAGAAATAAAAGGGTCTGGCGATGAAAAAATGCTAGCCATGATGAACAAACAAATGGTTTATTTTATGCCGATTTTTACAGTAATTATCGGCGTCAGCCTGCCAGCCGGCTTGACCCTTTATTGGTTTATAACCACATTGCTTATGGCTTTACAGCAGCTTTGGATGTTTAAAAAAAAGGAGGAAAAAGAGCAAAAGGAGCAAAAAGGGGAAGAAGTTCAGGCTTTTTCTCAAAACAAAGATGAATTGGTTGAAAATAGCCAAAAAGAAACTGGGCAGGAAAAAGAAATGATTAAGGATAATAATGATGATTCTAAAGACAATGGATCAAACCAATGATTTTATATGAAAATCAATAAGAAACAATTTAAAAAAGTGCGGGTGGAAACCCAAAGCGGACAATATCTGGGCAAGCTTTGCGATTTTGCAATAGAAACAGACACGGGTATTCTTGAAAAATATTATGTAAAAAGCAGCGTCCCCATCGCCAGCCTTTTTGAAAACAAATTATTGGTTGATAAAAGCCAGATTATCAGTTTTGACAGTGAAAAAATGGTTGTAGAAGACGGAGTTATTGAGAAAAAAGCAGGCGTAAAAGTTTTTAAAAAAGTTGAAAATGTTGAGGGAATAGAACCTGCGATCACAAGTGAAAGAACATAAAAGAATTAAGCTGGGTAAGTAAATTAAGGTGTCTAAGCTTATTTCTTAATTTACTTAGCTACCTTAGCCACCTATGTATAACTTAAATTATTTCGAACTCTTTATTTTGGACACCGTTGCTTATTTTGACCTTTTTGACTATCCTTTGACTTCAGCCGAAATCCATAAGTTTTTTTTCACTGGCGGCATGGAAGGCGGCCAGTATTCTATAGCAGAAATAGAACAAGAATTGGCTGAAAATGATAAATTAAAAAAAATTATAAGTTCCAAGAACGGTTTTTATTTTTTAGCCGGCCGGGAAAAAATAATAGAAAAAAGGCTGACTTATTATGTTTTGGCTGAAAAAAAATTAAAATTGGCGGCCAAAGCAATTAAAATTTTCCGTTTCTTGCCTTTTGTAAAATTGGTTGCGATTTGCAATAATCTGGCTTACCGCAATGCCGGGCCCAAAAGCGATATTGATTTTTTTGTTATTGTTAAAAAAGGCAGAATTTGGCAGGCGCGTTTTTGCCTGATTTTAATTATCGCGCTTTTAGGTTTGCGGCCGTCAAAGGCTAAAGTTAAAGATAAAATTTGCTTAAGCTTTTTTGCTACTGAAGAAAGCCTGGACATGTCTAAAATAAAAATTTCAGGCGAAGATATCTATTTGGTTTTTTGGCTGGCGACTTTGAGGCCGGTTTATGAGCGAGACGATTTTTTTGCCAGATTGCTTGAAGAGAATTTATGGTTGAAAAAATATTTGCCCAATTGGCAGCCGCCAAAAACAAGCTTTCGCTATCGCGTTGAAGACAATAAAATTAACAAGGTTTTTTATAATCTGGGCGAGTTTGTTTGGGGAGGGTTTTTAGGCAACTGGCGAGAAAAACTGGCTAAACATTTGCAGCTGAAATTAATGTCCCAGCGCAAAAAAGATTTGGCTGTGGCTGGAGATACAAGAGTGATAATTTCAGATTCAGTTTTAAAGTTTCATGAAAATGACAGGCGCATTGACTACCAGCGGAAATTTGAACAAAAAAGACAGGAATTGATCAATCAGATTTAAGAGCGCTCGCCCGCGCTTTTTTTGTATAAAAAAACGGCGATTTTTTAGGTCGCCGGTTTTAAATTTTCAGAGAATAATTTTCATTAATTTGCCTTCAAGGCTAAAGAAAGAATTTTCTTGGGTAGTATTGAGGCAAAACAAATAGCAATCCTTAGTGATTAAAGGAGTGACTAAGTGAATTATCTTAGCAAATTCATCAGGCTGAATAATATTGCGAAAATGAATAATTTCCTTTTCAGGAATTTTTTTGTTGCTAGGAGTTTTAAGCTCTTGTCTTAACTTTTCATTATCTGGCGTCCAAATAGGATAAGCCTGGCGCAATATATTGACCATGCTTTCGTTTTTAATGATTGTTTGTTCATCAATGGCGGCAATCAGCCTTTTATTCGGGCATTTTTCTGTTTTGCCGCGCCTGATTTTTTCCAAAGAGCCGTCATTAGTAACGACCAGATCAAAATAAAGATGCTCTTTTATGGCCTGGCGGATATTTTTGGGGCCCAGTTCTTTTGTGAGAACTTTTATGTTTAAACCAGCGCCATAATCGCGCATTTTCATGGTACAAGAGCCTATATTAAAGACAGTCAGCTGTTGATTCGAGGCTTTGGCATTGATCAGGTAATCAGTAAAGGCAAGGCGCAGGATTTGATTTGTTTTTAAGAGGTGCTTTATTTGATTTTCGCTTTGGGCGATTTTCTGGCTTTTTGCGGTTTTTTTGAGAAAATGCTGTTTAAATGTCTGATAACTTTCAGAATTTATTTGCCTGTCCAGCAATTCTCTGGCTTGGTTTATTGCCTGTGATTTTCTGACATTGCCCCCAGCTTTATCAGGATGAAAAATATTTTGTAAGGCTTTATAGGCAGCTTCTATCATGATTTCAATTTGTTCATCGTTTAACGAACTGATTAGATGAGGATCAAACCCCAGGACTTGGAAGGGATTTTTATTGTTTTTCATGATGCCTCCCCTCCTGTTGTTTCTTGAATAAAAGTATGATTTTCCTTTTCATCTTCTTCTTCTTCTTCATCTTCTTCCTCGCCATCTTTATTTGGAGGCTGGCGGTTAAGATCAGCAGGCTGACTTTCTTTGTTGCTTTGGTTTTCCGCGGCGCAAGAATTCAGCCAGTCAAGAACGCATTCCAGATAAATAGTTTTTATTTTATTAGCAATTTCCATTAGAATTTTTAGTTTAGTGTCTGGGAAATAATCCTCATAAATCGGGTTGCAATGAATTAAAGCCTGACAAGTGTTTAAAATTGATTCAGCTAAAAAATCCGCGTCCAATGTCAGGTCAGAAAAATTTTCATGGAAAGTTATTATCTGAATAAGAGAAAAATTATTATCAGCGTCTCTCAAAATCGCTCTTGTTTCAAAAAAAATCTCAATCTCTTTTAATGTCCAATTTTTTGCCTGTAAAGATAAGAGAGTTGTCAGATTAGTATGGTATGTTTTTTTTATTTCGAGTAAAGCTTGCAGCTCCCTCAAGGTAAGATTATTTTCGCGGCAGATTTTTAGCAGATATTTTTCAGTCTGCCCCGCTAAAATAGCGGTTTGCGGGTCAATGGATTGGGGAATTAAATCCAATCTTTCGGTGGCAGGTAAAGGTATAATTTTATGCAGAGGAGGTTTTTCAGGTTCAGCTGCGCTATCTTTGCTGGGCGTTTGATCTTCAACCAAATTGGCGCTGGAAATGCCATAAAGGATGCTTTTATAAGCATCTTCAAATTCTGTCAGAGTCAACCCCTGCAATGTTCGTGAGGCAATAGCTTGTTTGATTTGTTCGGGAACAAGGGGGTTTGTATAAACAGGGTCATTAGCCAGAATTTTTGGGTTGCAGTTTTGAAGCCGCATTTGATTATCATCCATGGCCATCAGTATTTTGAATTTGAAAAACATGGAGTCTATAATTTCGGTTTTTTGGGCTAGTTTAAGTGAAATAGCTGTGATGAATGCAATTGTTTTTTCCATTTTCTTCCTCCTTTTGCCTGTTTGGAATTTTAATTCTTTTCTAAATTGATTGATTTTTCAATGTTCAAAACTGATTGTTGAGGTTAACATTTTTTATTGTAAATGTCAATGGCATTTTTGCTTCTGAATTCTTTTTTTGTTTTATTTTGGTATATTGGTATAATTAAAGTATGCAAAAATTCGCTAAAATAATTGAATATCTGTTTTACATTTTTGTTTTTTTACTGCCCTGGCAAACACGCTGGATTTGGCATTATGGGAAATTAGGCGCTGAATCCAGCCAATACCTAATTTTTAGCTTATATGGCACGGAAATTATTTTGTTTTTGATTTTTATTTTGGTTTTGGTTTATAAACTTAAATTTAAAGATGAAGAGGCCGCAATTTTGAATTACAAAGTTTTGGATTTTTATATTATTTTTATTTTGCTTTTCCTGGTTGCGGCTTTAAGCCTGCTTTGGGCTCATAGCTTTCAAACTGCTTTTTATTATTTAATTAAGTTTTTGGCCGGGTTTGCTGTTTTGCTTTTTATTATTAATTTTAAATTCAGCCTTAAAAAAGCGGGTTGGGCGCTGGTTTTGGCTGGTTTGTTCCAGTCAATTTTAGCCAGTTATCAATTTTTGGCGCAGGAAGTTTTGGCCAGCAAATGGCTGGGCCTGGCCCAGCAATTGCCGCAAACTTTAGGCGTTTCAGTAATTGAATTTAATGGCTTAAGGTTAATGCGGGCTTATGGCGCTTTTTCTCATCCTAATATCTTAGGCGGATTTTTGGCGGTTTGTTTGGTCTTTTTGACTATTTTGCTTATCTTATCCCAAAGCAAAAAACAAAGTGTTTTTTTATGGTTTTGCCTGCCCATTATTTCAGCGGGTTTGTTTTTTGCTTTTTCCAAAAGCGCGTTTTTGGCTTTGGCAGCGGGCTTGTTTTTTTTAATTATTTTTGTCTTTTTAAGTTCAGATCAGCAGGCTAAAATAATTTTCAGCCAGATTGTTTTTGTGATTTTTACGGTTTTAGCGGTTTTGTTTTTGATTTACCAGCAGCCGGTTTTGGCGCGTTTGGCTGGTGAAGGGCGTTTGGAGCAAAAATCATTTACTGAACGAGCTTTATACCTTGATCAGGCCAAGGAATTAATCAAAAATAATTGGCTGCAAGGCGCGGGTTTGGGCAATTATGTCCTGGCTTTGTATGATCAGGATGAGAAAAAACAGCCGGCCTGGGCTTATCAGCCGGTGCATAATGTTTATTTGCTGTCTGCCGCTGAATTGGGAATTTTTGGCTTTTTGTTTTTTATTTTAATTATTATTGAAGCTTTTCGCCGGCTTTGGTCAGTTAAAATAGAAGAGCGGGCAGGTCTTTTAAAAGCTTTTGCCTTGTTTAAATTAACAGGGATTTTTGATTTTTACAGGCGGAATTATTTTTGGCATTTAGGCCTGACAGCGGTTTTTATTATGATTTTGGTTTTAATGGCTTTTGACCATTATTTTTGGACTCAATATTTTGGCATTATGTTTTGGTGGTTAATGTTGGGGTTGTGGTTGAAACAGGTGGCGTTGGTAAGATGAGATAAAAAGGATTTATAGGAAGAATATAAAAAAAATGATAAGAGGAAAATAGGAGAATAGGATAATAGGAATGGAAAATTTTTGTATATTTGTAAAAGATTTGTAATTTCGTATGGGATTTTGACTTTTTGGCTAAAATTTTATAAATTTATATAAGATTGCAGATTGCTGATTGCTGATTTCAGATTGCAGTAATCCGCAATCTGTCATCTGTCATCTTTAATCTATAAATTAATTCGCCCGCCCACTAAAGTGGGGTATAATGTAAAAAATTTATGTCAAAACTAATCATTGGCGTTTCCGGGGATAAAGGCTCTTTTTCCGAGGAAGCAGCTGAATATTATTGCTATAAAAACGCGATTTCTGAACATGAGCTTCAGTATTTGATTTCCGTGGAAAATGTGCTGACAGCCCTGGACAATGGCGAAATCAATTTGGGTATTTTTCCGATTGAAAATTCCAATGGCGGGATTGTGATTGAAGCTGTTTATGCCATGGCTAATCATATTTTTAATATTGCCAATATGTTTGAAATCGATATCCGCCATAATTTGATTGTTAACCCGGGAATTAAAAGGGAAGAAATTAAAAAAATAGCTTCTCATGATCAGGCTTTGAAACAATGCAAAATGTATTTGAAAAGAGTTTGGCCCCAGGCGGAAATTATTGCCTGGGAAGATACAGCCAAAGCTGTAAAAGATTTATCAGAAGGCAAGTTGACTCCGGATACTGCGACCATTGCGGCCAAAGGAGCGGCTAAACTTTATGGCATGGAAATAATGGAAGAAGGGATCCAGGACCTTAAATTCAATTTTACGACGTTCTTGGCAGTGATTAAGGCTGGAAATGACAAATAACAAAATTCAAAAGACAAAATAAATTAAAAATTAAAAATTTTAAATAACTAAACTTTAAATTTAGCGTTTGTGATTTGGGATTTGTTTTGTTTTTTGTCATTTGAATTTTGACTTTAAATTTATGACAATAGGCATCATCGGATTTTCCCGCTTTGGCCAATTATTGGCTAAGATTTTAAAGCCTTATGGACAGGTTCTGGTTTGGAATCGCTCGGATCAATCAGCAAAAGCAAGAGAATTGGGCGTGGAGTTTGTTGATTTAAAAGAAGTTTGCCAGGCTGACTGGATTTTTGTAGCTGTGGCAATTTCAGCAACTGAAAATATGATCAAAAGAATCGCGCCATTAGTCAATAAAAATTCCTTGGTTATGGATGTTTGTTCTGTTAAAGTCTTGCCAGCCAAATGGCTTCAGGCTTATTTGCCTCAAGATGTTGAAATTATGGCCACGCATCCTATGTTTGGGCCTGACAGCGCCAAACAAGGCACGGCAGGCTTGCAGTGGGTTTTATGCCCGTTGAAAATAAGCTCGGAAAATTTGAATAAATTCAAAGAAATTTTAAATAATCTCAAGGTTGAAATAATTGAAGTTTCTCCCGAAGAGCATGACCAGGAAACTGCTGTTTGTTTGGCTTTAGTCCATTTTATTGGACGGGGTTTGGAAAAATTCGGTTTTAAAGATCAAAAAATTAAAACTTTAGGTTTTGAAAGGCTTTTAAAGGTCAATGAAACAGTGACAAATGATTCGTTCCAGCTTTTTCTTGACATGCAGAATTATAATCCTTACACTAAAAAAGTGCGGAAAAATTTTATTAAAGCTTTAAAGCATGTTAACAGGAAAATCAAATAAGAACATTGAAAAGGAGGATCCGATGAAATTAGCAGACAGAGTGGAAAAAGTTAAGTCTTCGTTGACAGTTGTTTTTGACGGCATGGTCAAGGCTAAGATTTTTGAAGATCAAAAACAAGGCATTACGGATTTGCGCAAAAGAACTATTGCCTTGGCAGCTGGTGAACCTGATTTTGGGCCGCCACAGGCAGCAATTGACGCTTTGCATCAGAAAATTGACACCCCCAAAAATAATCGCTATTCGGCGGTTAAAGGCAAAGAGCTGTTGCTGGCAGCAATCAGCCAATGGCTAAAACAGACACGGAAACTTGAATATAGTTTAGAAGAAATAATTGCCTCATCAGGAGCTAAAATGGATATTTATCTCGGGTCGCTTACAAGCGTAAATCCGGGTGACAGAGTTTTAATTCCCAGTCCATATTGGACCAGTTATCCGGATATTATCAGAATGTGCGACGGCGAGCCGGTATGTAAAACTTGGGCTGAACTTGAAGACTTGGGTAATGTTTTGGATCAGGAAAATATCAGAGTAATGATTTTGAATTCTCCGAATAATCCAAGCGGCCAAGTAATAAGCCCTGAAAAACTTGCCCAAATGGCGGCGATTTTGGCTGACAAGGATGTTCTGGTAATTTCTGACGAAGTTTATTGGCCAATAACTTATGCGCCTAATGTCCATGTTAGTATTGCCCAGTTTCCGGGCATGAAAGACAAAACACTGGTTATTGACGGAGCATCTAAGGCTTTTGCCATGGCTGGCTATCGTCTGGGCTGGGCAGCAGGTCCAAAAGAATGGATTGCTGCTATGGCTAAATTTCAAGGCCAGACTACAAGCTGCCCGTCAACTCTTTCACAGGAAGCTGTTTTGGCTGCTTTGGAAAAGAGCGCCAAAGACGTTGAAATTATGAGGCAGGCTTATGAAATAAGGCTTAAAAAAATAGTCCTGCCGTTTGCCAAGGAATTGGGTTTAAAATACTTCGAGCCAGGCGGGGCATTTTACTTTTTCTTTAAGATACCCGGCCGTAACGATTGTTATGATTTTTGCCTGGAACTTTTAGAAAAAGAAAAAGTCGGCTTGACTCCAGGAGTGGCTTTTGGCTGTAAAGGCTGGGCCAGGATTAGTTACGCCGCAGCTTCTGAAGAGCTGACTGAAGCCTTTGCCAGAATTAAAAAATTTTTGGGAAAATAAACCAATTTACAAACGGTTCTGCCAAACGCAGGGCCGTTTTTTTAATTTAATTAAGGCTAACGGCCGTGATTTAATTGTATAGTTAACAGTCAAGGGTAACACTTTTAATAAATTTTTCATGTGGAGTTAATCCATTAATGGATAAATGAATCCTTTCATAGTTATAGAAATTTAACCATTCAATTGTATTTTTAAAA
>DSBA01000012.1 GCA_011046145.1 Candidatus Uhrbacteria bacterium
GCTAGTGAACTAGATAAAAATGTGAGATTTTTCATAAAATATTTTCCTGAAATAAAGCATTTTGTTTTTAACAACCTAGATCCGGAAATGATTAAGTTTAATG
This sequence comes from Candidatus Uhrbacteria bacterium, assembly GCA_011046145.1. Lineage (GTDB taxonomy): Bacteria > Patescibacteriota > Patescibacteriia > CAIXNZ01 > CAIXNZ01 > DSBA01. The sequence continues at coordinate 104 of DSBA01000012.1, forward strand.
CGGGTTTTGCTTTGATTCCCAAATTAGTTGATTTTAAGATGTCATTAAATAGGGCATTAGGTGTTCTGCAAAAAAATAATAAAACTTTCAGGGTTGAGCGTGTGCCGTTGTGTTATATGTCTGAATTTGCAGAGTATTCCACAGAAACTAGAAAAATTGTTAAAAAAGAAGAACGGCCGATTTTGTTTTTAGATAAGAGGAATAAAAATGGCATTGATTTCCAAAAGAATTTTTTTTATAGCAAGCTGTCAATTTGCCAAAAATGCTCGTTAAATCAAATTTGTGCTGGCTTGTATTCGAAGTATTATTTAAAGGCAAAAGAGTTAATTCCTCAAAAAATAGATAACTTTGCTGTTATAAATAAGATAAAGGCAAAAGGATAAATTTTAATTTAATAAATGTAAAATATGCAGCGAGTAGACATCAAAATCGGTTTTCATTGCAATAATCTTTGCCAGTTTTGCGTGCAGGGCGATAAGCGGTTTAAATTTAAAAGCCGTACTATTAATGAAATTAAAGAATCATTAAAAGCAGCCAAAGAGCAAAACAGCCAGGGAGTCGTCTTTACCGGCGGTGAGCCGACTATCCATTCCGATATTTTAGCGGCGGTTTTATATGCAAAAGAATTAGGCTTTGATCCTATTCAAGTCCAAAGCAATGGCAGGATGTTAGCTTATGTTGCTTTTTGTAAAAAATTAATAAAAGCCGGAGTTACTGAATTTTCACCGGCTTTGCATGGCTCAAAACCAGCTATTCACGATAAATTAACAACTAGTCATGGTTCCTGGCAGCAGGTGGTTCAAGGCATTAAAAATTTAAAATCTTTGGATCAGCTTGTTATCACAAATACTGTTATTACCACAACTAATTATAAAGATTTGCCGGCTTTGGCCAGGTTTTTTGTGGAATTGGGGGTTGATCAATTCCAATTTGCTTTCCCGCATATTCTTGGCACGGCTGAAAAAAATAAAGATTGGCTGGTGCCGAAAAAATCAGATATAATGCCCTATGTACAAAAAGGCCTTGATATTGGAATTAACGCTGGTAAAATTGTAATGACAGAAGCTATTCCTTTTTGTTTAATGCCGGGTTATGAAGATTATATTGCGGAAAAAATAATGCCAGAGACAAAAGTGGTTGATGCCGAAGGAGTAATTGAAAGTTATGCTGATTATCGCTGGAATTTGGGCAAGGTTAAAAGAGAAGAATGCAAAAAATGCAAATATTATCAGGAATGCGAAGGTCCTTGGAAAGAGTACCCGGAAATTTTTGGCTGGGACGAGTTTAAGCCTGTTTTAAAATAATTTTATGGATTTAGTTTTAAATTTATTTGTTAATTATGGCGCTTTGGCAATAATTTTTATCATCGGCTTAATCATTTGCCTTGAAGATTTTAAGTTTGGCAAAATTAGAAATAGATGGATTAAATTCGGCTTTATAGCCGGTTTGGCTTTTTATTTTTTGTCCATAATGCTTTTATTGATTATTGGACAGCCAATCAGCTGGCAATATCATCTGCTGATTTTAACTAATACAGGTATTGCTTTTGTTTTTGGTTTTATTCTATGGCATTTTAAACTCTGGGCAGGCGGTGATGCCAAGCTTTTTACTTTGTATGTTTTTTTAATCCCGATTGCGTTTTATAGCAATTGGTATTTTAAATACTGGCCGCCATTGTCTTTGCTGATTAATATTATTCTGCCGATTTTCGTTTATCTGCTGATCAAAATGCTGCTTTATCCTGTCCAGCTTTTGTTTAATTATCTAAAAAATCCCAAACTGCTTAAAGAATATTGCCAAAAATATAAAGATGAAAATAAAGTTGATAAGGGCAAAATGAAAAATTATCTGAATACAGCTTTAAGTTTTTTGCTGATTTTAATTTTTTTCCAGCTTTTAAGGACCCATACTAATGAATTTTTAAGCCCTTATCTGGGCAATTTTGTCTACGCTTCTTATTTTTTTATGGGTTTTGTTATTTTTAAGCCCTTGCGGGCGTTTTTAAAAAAAAGGGTTTTTATTGTCTTGGCCGCGGTTATGCTTTATTTTGTGGTAGCTTTTATTTATTTCCGTGAAATGTTTTATGCTGATCTGCATAAAATTTTTGCCTTGCAGTTTATTTTTATGCTTTCTTATTTTTATATTTTTAAATACGGCAGATCTTTGGGCCAGTTTTTATATAATTCAGCTGAAGTCAAAATGGTGCCGCTTCAAGAGCTTTCGCCCGGAGTTTATATTAATAAAAGCCATATTCAGAAAATAATGGGTTCTAGGATAAACCTTGAGGAATTCAAAAAAGAACTTGAGCCGATATTAGCAGAAGAGGAAAAAAATCAGCTTTGGCAGTTGATTGAACGCAAGACCAATAAAACTGCGAAAGAAAAACAGCAATATCAGCTCGTGTCGTTTTTTCGCAGTTTTAGGGCTGATCGTTTGCCGGCTATGTTTAAGCAGATTTGGCAGTATAAAAAGCAAAAAGAAACCGACGCGGTATTGCTGGATTTAATTTCAAAAAAAATAAGCGCTAAGCAAAAAGAACAATTGCAAAATTTGCTTAATAACAGCGATGAAACAAAAGTATTTTTAAAATCTATCAGAGGCAAATTAACAGAAGACCAGGCCAAGCAATTAAAAGCCATGATTGAAAAAAGAAATCAGGAAATAAAAGAGCAGGGGCACCCGCCAATTGAACAGGTTATTTTGCATAAGACTTTTTCTTTCGCGCCATGGATGCTTTTGGGCGTAATAATTACTTTATTGACAAAAACTTCTTTGATTGATTTGGTTTACCAGTATATTTTGCACAGGTAGTCTTTACAGGATTGGCTGAAAATATATATAATGAACTCATAAGTAAAAAAACTTACTTGCCCAGCTTAATTTACTTAGCCACCTTAATTCTATTTTCCAAATATGCCTGAAAATAATCAAAATTTAACTCAACAACAATTTAAAGAAGGTCTGGCTGAATTTACTGACGAAGTTTTATTGCCGGCTGTGGAAAAAATAATTGATGATAAGCTTGAAGAAAAATTGGAAGAAAAAATAGCCCCTATTCATCAGAGGCTAAACGCAATTGAAGAAGAATTGGCTGATATTAAGCAGAGATTAGACAGAATTGATAAAAGGTCAGATGAGGATGTTACGGCAACTTATCAGGAAATTGCGAAATTAAAGCAGAGAGTCTGTGAGCTGGAAAATCAAGTTAAAATGCTTAAAGCTGAAAGCGCTTAAGGTTTTTTTATTTTTTATATTTTAAACAGCCTCTTTTTTAAGGGGTCTTTTGATTTTTAAGAGAATTTAGGTTAAAATTAAAGTGCGAAAGGGTGAAAAAGGCCGCATCTCTTTTTATATTACCGATGGCTTTAGCCGTCGACCGCCTCCTAAAGGAGGCGGTAATACTCTTTGGTCCGTTTTCGCTCATTATCTAAAAATTATGCTAAAAATTTACAATACCCTAACCCGCCAAATTGAAGAATTCAAGCCTATTAAGGATAAAAAAGTCGGTCTATATACTTGCGGTCCGACTGTTTATGATTATGCGCATATTGGCAATTTGCGCACTTATATTTTCGAAGATATTTTGAAGAGGGTTTTGAAATATAACGGTTATAAAGTGAAACATGTGATGAATATCACGGATGTGGGTCATTTAACTGGAGATCGGGACATGGGCGAAGATAAATTGGAAAAAGGCGCCCGGCGGGAGGGAAAAACAGCCTGGGAAATTGCGGATTTTTATATCAAAGCTTTTAAAAAAGATCTGGCTGCTTTAAATATCTTAGAGCCAGATATTTGGTGCAAGGCAACTGATAATATAAAAGAGCAGATTAATCTGATTAAAAAATTAGAAGCAAAAGATTATACCTATAAGACAAGCGATGGTATTTATTTTGACACTTCCAAATTTAAAGATTACACCAAACTCTCGCATCAAAAATTAGAGGAATTACAGGAAGGAGCGCGGGTAGAAAAAAATCCAGAAAAAAGAAATCCGGCTGATTTTGCTTTGTGGAAATTTTCACCCAAAGGATCAAAAAGGCAGATGGAATGGCAGTCGCCCTGGGGCATTGGTTTTCCGGGCTGGCATATTGAATGTTCTGCGATGAGTTTAAAATATTTGGGTGACCAATTGGATATTCATTGCGGCGGAGCTGATCATGTCGCGCTTCATCATACTAATGAAATTGCCCAGTCAGAAGCTGCGACAGGCAAAAAATTTTTTAATTACTGGCTGCACGGCGCATTTTTAAATATTAGCGGTGGTAAAAAGATGGCCAAAAGCGAGGAAAATTTTTTAACATTGGACAATGCTTTGATTAAAAAAGAAATTAACCCCTTGGTTTATCGTTTTGCTGCTTTAATGACTCATTACCGCAAGCCAATGGAGTATAGTAAAGAGGGAATTGAGGCGGCTAAAAATGGTTTGGAGCATTTGTATAATCAAGTTAGAAGTTTAGGCGGTAAAAAGGGCCAAGTCAGCAAGCAATTTAAAAATAAATTTTTAGAAGCCATTAATGATGATTTGAATATGCCAAGAGCAATGGCAGTTTTTCAGCAAGTTTTAAAATCTGATTTAACTGATGCTGATAAATTGGCAACTATTTTGGATTTTGATAAAGTGCTGGGTTTGAATTTGGCCAAAGTAAAAAAAGAAAAACAAAAGATCCCCAAACAAATTCAGATTTTGGTTAATGAAAGGGAAGCGGCGAGAGAAAATAAAAATTGGGCAAAGTCAGACAAGTTGAGAAATGAAATAAATAAATTAGGCTATTTGGTTGAAGATACAAGTGAAGGGCAGGTGGTGAAGAAGAAATAAGGATTAAGGATTAAGGATTAAGAATTAAGGATTAAGTTTATAATGTCATGGTTCGACTAGGCTCACCATGACATTGTCTGTTTTATGAAAAACTTTTGGCAAAAATTTAAAAAACCAATTTTGGCTTTGGCGCCCATGGCCGGAATTACTGATTCGGCCTTTCGCCAGATCTGCAAAAAATACGGGGCTGATATTGTTTATTCAGAAATGGTTTCAATTGACGGCTTGCATTATAATTCGGCCAAGACTTTTGATTTGATAAAATTTAATAAAAAAGAAAAGCCGATTGTCATTCAGCTTTTCGGTTCCAAGCCAGAGCTTTTTGCCAAGGCAGCCAAAGAAGTTGAAAAAATTGGCGCTGACGGAGTGGACATTAATTTTGGCTGCCCAGCTCCTAAAATTTATAAAAACATGGGCGGAGTCAGGCTAATGCGTGATTTGGATTTATGCTATAAAATTATCAAAGCGACTTGTTTAGCGACAAATATTCCTGTTTCAATAAAAATCAGGGCTGCAATTAATTTGCCTCAAGGCAAGGTAACTGCCATGGATTTGGTAAAAAAGGTTGGGAAATTGCCGATTTCAGCCATTATGATCCATGGCAGATCCTATGAGCAGGGTTTTGGGGGCAAGATTGATTTTAAGGCCATTAAAAGCGTTAAAAAGGCATTTAAAGGCATTGTCTTGGGCAATGGCGGCATTTTTACTCCAGAAAAAGCTAAAGAAATGATAGAAAAAACAGGCGTTGACGGAATCGGATTGGCTCAAGGCATTTTGGGAAAACTATGGCTGTTTAAACAGATTAAAGATTATTTGGATTTCGGCAAATACAGAGAATTTGATATGGCTAAAATTAAAACAGTCGCTTTAAAACATACGGAATTATGTTATAAATTAAAAGGCGCTGTTGGCATTTTGGAAATGCGCAAGCATTTGGGCTGGTATTTAAAGGGTTTTGAAAATGCCAGCAAAATTCGCCGGAAATTAATGGTTGCTGATTCATTAAAACAAATTAAAGATATTTTAAATTCAGAATTATGATTTATTTTAAAATTTCAATTTTAGCGGTTTTACTTTTTTTGCTTTACCTTTTAATTTTTCGCTACAAAGCTCCCTGGGTGCCGATGTACAAGAGAGATTTGGCCAGGCTGGATCAGCTGCTTGAATTAAAGCCTGGCAATAATTTTTATGATTTAGGCTGCGGCAATGGCAGGGTGATTTTTTATCTGGCTAAAAAATATCCGCAGGTTAATTTCACTGGCGTGGAAATTTCTTTGACTCTCTTTTTAATTTGCTGTTTGCGCAAATTTGCCGGCAATTATAAGAATGTGAAATTAAAGTTATTTGATTATATGCTTTTAGATCTGAATCAGGCTGATTATATTTACGCTTTTGCTAATAAGCTTACCATAGAAGACTTGGCCAGAAAGATTGAAAAAGAAGCTGATAAAAATTTGGTTGTTTTGTCTTATTGTTTTCCAATCAACAGTTGGAAGAAATTCCTTGTAGCGGAGGAAAATAAGCCTGGGGAAAAGAAAGATTTGTTCCGTATTTACCAATATAAAAAAAGAGATGTTTAATCTCTTTTTTTTGTCTCCTGGCGCATTTTTTGCGTTTGGAGCCAATCTATATCGCCCCATTTGGCATAGCCTGGATATTTGTCAATCGCCAAAGGCTCAGCTGGAAAACTTTCGCTGATTTTTTGCAGGTATTCTATTGAAAAGCTTTCCATTTGAGTAAGTTCGACTCTTTTACCATTTTTTAAGACCGCTTGCATTTATCCCTCCTTTTTTAGATCCATTTTTTGCGTTTAAAATAGGCGAACATTAAAATAACCGCGCATATCATTATTATAATTATTTTCCAGAAATCAAGAGGCGTGCCGGCAATCGGCATATTGATGACATTCATGCCAAAAATAGCGGCTGTTAAAGTCAGCGGCAGGACAATTACTGAAAAAACCGTCAAGGTTTTCATAATGTCATTCAATTTGAAAGTCATCATGGCATTATTTGTGTCTTCCAGGGCATTGATGGTTTGCTGGTAATTTTCCAGCAGATCCCAGATGTTTTTAACATAGTCCACCAGATCATTATAAAAAATAATATTTTTCTCCTTGCTGTTTAAAAGGAAAGATTTTTGCATGATTATTTTTTTAAGGATGTTTTTATGAACCTGCATTATTTTTCTAAAATAGACAATGTTTCTTTTGATAATCAAGATTTCCTTGACCAGTCGACGCTCTTTGCCGCTAAAGATATTTTTTTCAATAAAATTAATATTGAGGCTGATGTGGTCCAGCATGGGGAAAATGGAAACATAAAGGCGGTCTAAAATTTCATACAAAAGCATGCCTGGCGTTTCATTTAAATACAAATCTTTTTCCGCTTTATTTTTTTGGCAGGATCCAAAAAAGTTTTTCAAGGGAGATAGTTGGTTATAATGGATTGTAATCAGATGGTCTTTGGTGATAAAAATATCAACCTCGGCTGGTTTAATTTCTCTGGTTTTGCGGTTATAAACAGGGAAAAGCAGGACAATAAAAATATAATTGGGCCGGAAAAAAATTTTGGGCCTTTGGGCATGCTTATGGGCATAAGCATCATTAAGATCAAAATGGTTGAATTTGAATTTCTTTTTCAGGTAAGAAATCTCTTTTTCTGAAGCTTTGATTATATTCAGCCAGCTCAATTTTCTGGATTTGATAATATGGCTTTCAGGCATGGGGGTAAGTAAAAAGTATAAAGTAGAATTATTTATATTATAACATAAAATTTAATTAATTACCAATAGCCAATAACCAAATTTTAATGATTTAAACATTTCTTAGATATTAATTATTGAAGTTTAGAATTTGTTTGGTGATTGAGATTTGGCGCTTGGTTATTAAAACTTTAACTTTTAAGCCAAATATAGTATAATTATAACAGCTTAATATTTTAGCTAAAATAAGAGTATGCCCAGGAAAATTCAGGATATAATAAAAGAACAAGACATTTCAGGCGGCCGGGAAACGCCTTTAAATTCCGAGCAAATTGAAAAAATACCGGCTGAATTTGAAGTTGAAAAAAAAATAGAAACTCCAAGGCCGCCCGAAGACCATGGAGACAAAGAGCCGGCAAAAAAAACAGCCGAAGCCGAACCAGTTGTTCCGTCTGCTGCCGGACAGATTCAGCTGCCAGCCCAAAACCCTGTTTTGGAAAAAATAGAGGATATTTTAGAAGAAGATTTAGAAGAAATATATTTTCAAATGCCGCCGGAAAAACAGGCGGAGTTCCGGCAGACAGGTGAAGAAACAGCCGGCAAAATTGAAGCTTTGCTCCACTCCACTAAAATTAAAATTAAAAAAATTTTAGATTTAATAAGAGATTGGCTAAAAATCATTCCTGGGGTGAATAAGTATTTTTTGGACCAGGAAGCTAAAATAAAAACTGACAAAATATTAGATATCAAAGAATCTCACAAAGAGCTGCCTCAAGATCAAAACAAAATTTAAAATAAAATGGAAAATTTTTCAATCCAATTAGGCTTTTTAGAAATAACCGGCCCAATCCTGCTGATAATGGGAGGCTTGGTTTTACTTGTGGCGATTTTTGTTTTTTTATTTTTGTATTATTTTTCTAAAAGCCTTTCCAGGAAGATTTATAAAAATTTGACCAGTTTTAGGCAGGTTGTTTTATTAGTTTTAGTGCCCAAATATGAAGTTGAAGAAGGAGGAAAAATCTCTGAGGCTAAGAGCCAGCAGGAATTGGCGGAAAAAATAGCCATTATGGAATCTTTTTTTGCCAATATCGCCGGTTTAAAATCTCAAAAGGGCTTAAAATATGAATTTACCGGCAGGACTGATCATTTTTCTTTTGAGATAGTTTTTAAAAAGGGGCTGATTTATTTTTATGTGGTTACGCCGGAAAATATAAAGGAGTTTATAGAAGAGCAAATTACAGCGCAGTTTCCAAATGCCCAGATTGAAGAAGTTGAAGATTATAATATTTTTGATCCAAAAGGAGTGGTAATTGGCTCAATGCTTAAATTTAGAAAAGAATATATTTTTCCCATAAAAACCTACCGCAAATTAGAAACAGATTCTTTGAATGCTTTAACTAATGCTTTAAGCAAATTGGATAAGAACGCGGGCGCAGCCATTCAGTTTGTCGCCAGGTCTTCCATGCCCGAGTGGCATAAATGGGGTCAAAAAACAGCTTCTGTAGCTTATCAGGGCAAAAAAATCAATGAAGCGATTGTCGAGGCAAGGTCTGGGTTTTCTTTGAAAAAAATTGCAAAATTTTTTGAAGGCTGGGGCGGCGGTAAAAAAACAGAAGCAGGCCAAATGCCCAAAAAAGAATATCAGCTTTCAGCTTTGGAACAGGAGATTATTAAAGGCATTGAAGAAAAAGCAGCCAAAGGCGGTTTAGATGTGAATATTAGAATTTTAGTTTCTGCAGATGCAGAAACCAAGGCTCAGTCTTATTTAGAAAATATTTTAAACAGCTTTAGCCAGTTTAATATTTATGAATATGGCAATGCTTTTAAAAGACATTCTATCAAAAAGAAAAAAATAATTTCTGATTTTATTTTCAGGGAATTTGACGAAAAAGCCAAGATGATTATGAATACAGAGGAATTCGCTTCTCTTTTCCATTTTCCATTAGGTCATACTGAAACGCCAAATATTGTTTGGCTGACTGCCAAACAATCAGCTCCGCCGACTGATTTGCCAGCGGAAGGTTTGCTCATTGGCTATAATGATTTCCGTAATATTTATAGGGAAATTAAGCTGACAGACGATGATCGGCGGCGGCATGTTTATGTTATTGGCCAGACCGGCACAGGCAAATCAGTTATTCAGATCAATATGGCTTTGCAGGACATTATAAACGGCAAGGGTATTTGTTTTATTGATCCGCACGGCGATGCTATTGATGAACTGCTGACTTTTGTGCCCAAAGAAAGGGCAGAAGATGTGATTATTTTTGATCCTTCGGATTCCAGGCGGCCATTGGCTATTAATATGCTGGAATTTGACACTCCGGAGCAAAAAACTTTTGTGATTAATGAAATGATGAATATCTTTGATAAGCTATATGATTTAAAAGCCACGGGAGGACCCATGTTTGAACAATATATGAGAAATACCATGCTTTTGATGATGGAAGACCCTGAATCAGGTTCAACTTTACTGGAAATTTCAAAAGTCTTGGCTGATGAAGAATTCAGGCGCTACAAGTTATCTAAAACAAAAACCCAGGTGGTTAAAGATTTTTGGGAAAAGGAAGCGGAAAAAGCCGGTGGCGAAGCAGCTTTGGCCAATATGGTGCCTTATATTACTTCTAAATTAACTACTTTTATTGCTAATGACATTATGCGGCCGATTGTGGCTCAGCAAAAAAGCTCTTTTAATTTTGCCAAAGCAATGAACGAACAAAAGATCATTTTAGTCAAGCTGACCAAAGGATTGATCGGAGATATTAACGCAAATTTGCTGGGCATGGTGATAATTGGTAAAATTTTAATGGCTGCTTTAGGACGGGCATCTTTGCCGGCAGAAGAAAGAAAAGATTTTTATCTTTATATTGATGAGTTCCAGAATTTTTTAACAGAAGGCATTCAGGTTATTTTATCAGAGGCCAGAAAATATAAGCTTAACCTGACTATCGCCCACCAGTTTATCGGTCAGTTGGTAAAAAATAATGATACCAGATTTAAAGACGCGGTTTTTGGCAATGTAGGCACAAAAATAGCTTTTAGGGTCGGAGTGGAAGATGCGGACATCTTTGCCAAAGAATTTGCCCCGATTTTTAATTCATATGATGTTATGAATGTGCCAAATTTAAACGGTTATATCAAGCCGTTAATTAATGGCCGGGTGGTTGAGCCTTTTAGTTTCAAATTAATGCCTTTTGACTGGCGGCCAAATTCAAATAAAGAATTAGCCCAAGCGATAAAAGAACTTTCCCGCTTGAAATATGGTCGGGATAGGAATATAGTGGAAGCAGAAATAATTGAGAGGTCAAAAATCGGCACTAACGGGGATTTTGTCAGCCGCGCCAAGGATGAATTTAGCGAGGAGGATATCTTTGCTTAATAAAGGTTTTATGAGGTTATATTATGTTGTATTAGGTTTTATGAGGTTGTAAAAATTTAAAAGCAACTTCATATAACTTCATAAAACCTCATTTAACTTCATATAACATAAATAAAAAACAAAGCGCATGAAAAACAAAAACCAAAATTCAGTTAATATTTCAGCCAGCAAATACGAGCTGATTAAAAACATTTTAAAAAATATCCATGATAATCTTGGCAAGGTAGTTGATATTTTGGAACAGGCGCCGGAAGAGGCTGAAAATTTTGACGATATTTTATTGGGCATTAACCAAACCTTAAAGCAAACAGAGCAAAATTTGGCGGAAATAGGGAATGAAAGAGTAATTGAAGGTGTTTTTGACGGCGTAAAAATGATTGCCCATGACGGCCAGGAATATACTGTGCCAGCCAATTACGCTTCCAAATCAAAGCTGGTAGAAGGCGATATTTTAAAATTAACAATTGAGCCAAACGGAGATTTTAAATATAAGCAAATCGGGCCCATAGAAAGAAAACGAGTTGTCGGCCAGTTGGTTGCTGATGAAACTGATAATTTTTACGTAGTGGCTGATAAGAAAAAATGGAAAGTTTTGCCAGCCAGCGTAACTTATTTTAAGGGCACTTTAGGCGATGAAGTGGTTATTTTGGTGCCCAAAGACGCGGTCAGTAAATGGGCGGCGGTAGAGAATATCGTAAAAAAATAAATTCAAAAGACAAAAAAACAAAAAACAAAATAAATTCAAAATTAAAATTTTAAATAAAAAATTTGAAATTTTATGCTTGAATTTATAATTTATTTGAGCATTTGTTGTTTGAATTTTGTCATTTGTCACTAAAGTCCCGGGGCGTTGGGATTTTTTTATCTGTAACAAAATTGATGTTTTAACGATATAATAATTAAATATTAAATATGGAGCTGACTGACAAGGAAATAAAAGATTTAATATTAAAGGCGCAAAAAGGCGATCAAGAAGCATTTGCTCAAATTTATGATTTGTTTTTTGAACGGATCTATAAATATAATTTTTTTCGCACCAAAGATGCCGAAGAAGCTGAAGATTTAACCAGTTTGGTTTTTTTAAAAGCTTGGCAGAATTTGGCAAGATATAAAATAAAACCGCAAGCCAAATTTTCCACCTGGCTTTTCCAGGTTGCCCGTTATACCTTGATTGATCATTATAGAAAACAAAGAAAAGAATTGCCGCTGGAAGAAGTTAAAGAACAAAAGATTATTAGCGCCAGCGCCATTGAAATTAAAGCTGAAGTTGAGGAGGTTAGAAATTATATTCGGCTTTTGCCAGAATCTTATCAGACGGTTATAAATTTAAGATATTTCGAAAATTTGGATTATAAGGAGATTTCTCTGATCATGGGCAAGACTCAAGTCAGTGTCAGGGTTTTGCTGCACCGAGCCATTAAAAAATTGTCTAATTTAATGCAGATAGAAAATGAATAAAAATAAAAAAATTGAAGAGATTTTAAGTCAAACGGGGCAGGGCTTGCCGGATTTAGATTTGACAAAAGAAAAGATCAAAATTGATTTATTTCGCCGGCTTGATTTGCCTGTAACGGAAGTTGAAAAAAAGCGATATAATATAAGCAGGCAGATTTTTTATCTAAAGTTATATAAAACAGCGGCATCAAGTTTAATTTTGGCTTTGGTGATTTTTTTTGTGGGAGGCGGAGTGATTTATGCGGCTGACCGGTCATTGCCAGGCGATTTGCTTTATCCTTTAAATAGGCAGATTGAAAACTGCCGGCTTGGCCTGGCGAAAAATCAGGATAAAAGAAATCAGCTTAAACTTGAATTTTTAAATAAAAGGGCCAGAGAACTGCAAAAATTACGCCAAAAAAATAAGCTAGAAATATTAGCAGACAAGGAAAAAGATTTGTTGGCAGAGATTGCCCAGCTTTATACGGATCAAATTAATGAATTGGGTAAAGAAATAATAATTGGGCAGGAAAATTTTATTCCTCAAATGAGAGAGGTTGAAAGAAAAATTGAAAAAATGGAAAGGATAAGGGATGTTTTGCAGGCAGAAGGCGCTTTTAGGGGCAACCATAAAATAAACTAATAATATATTTTAAAATTAATTATTAATCTTAAAAAGTATGAAGATTTTGACAAAAATTTTTTTACTTAGCCTGGCTTTGGTTATCGGCTTAGGCTTGGCATTGACCCCGGCTTTAGCTCAAGAAGAAAACGAGCTGGAAACCCCTGAGCCGGTTAATGTCAGGGTTTTTCCTGATTCGCCCCTGTATTTTTTGAAAAATTTAGCTGAAAAAGTCCGGGAAACTTTTACCCTTAAAGACGAAGCAAAATTAGCGCTAATGGAAAGATTAGGCGAAAAAAGGGCGATTGAAGCCCAGAAAATGATTGAAAAAGGCAAACCAGAATTGGCTGAAAAGGTTATGAATAAATACAGTCAGCATTTGGGGAAAATTGAGCGTTTAATTGACGAGGGCTGCGATAAATTAGAGCCTAATTTGGAGCGCGTACAGCAAAGGATTGAAAATCGTTTTGAAATCCGCAACCAAACATTGCAGCGAGTAATGGAAAATGCGCCTGAACAAGCCCGCCCAGGCTTACAAAGAGCGTTGGAAAATAATGAGAAAAGCCTGAATGCAATTGGCCAAGCTTTTCAAAAGAGGCTTGGTAATAAAGAAAGAATGAACCAGCGGTTGCAGCAGAGATTGAATAATCTTGATCAGGTTAATATTGAGGCTGAAGAAATTGAAATAGAAAAGCCGGAAATCCCAGAGGTTGAAACATTGATTCCTGAAGGCACGGGCAGACGCTAAATAAGGATGAAACCGAAGCCGAAATTGAAAATGATCAAATGAATAAAAAAACCGCTTTGCGATGCAGGGCGGTTTTTTGATTGGCTTTTTTACTCCGTATTGAAGGAGAAATTAGCTTTTGGTTTTTAAAGGTCTAAATTTGAAATTTTAAATTTTAAATCAAGGCTAAATGACTAAATTTAAAATTAAAATATTTAAAATTGAATTAAAATTTAGTCTTGAAAATTTAAAATTGCGCTTGTCCTTTAATTACTTGATTTTCTGGGGGATTTAATTTAAAATACTCATATATGAATTTAGCAATTTACCGCAAATATCGCCCGCAAAAATGGGCTGACCTGACTGGTCAGAACCATATTAAAGTTACCTTAAAAAATGAGATAGAAACAGGCAAAACAGCCCATGCTTACCTTTTTACTGGTCCGCGCGGCATTGGCAAAACCACGGCGGCTCGTTTATTGGCCAAATCTTTAAATTGCGAAAATAGGCAAGAAAACCAAAGCGAGCCGTGCAATAAATGTAATTCCTGCCAGGAGCTTTTGGCTGGCAATGATCTGGATATTTTGGAAATTGACGCTGCTTCTCATACAGGCGTTGACAATGTCCGGGAAAACATCATTGAAAACGCCCGCTTTACGCCGGTTAAGCGCAAGTACAAGGTTTTTATCATTGATGAAGTGCACATGCTTTCAATTTCAGCTTTTAACGCGCTTTTAAAAATCCTGGAAGAGCCGCCAGCCCATGCTATTTTTATTTTGGCAACTACGGAAATCCATAAAGTGCCGGCTACGATCATTTCCCGCTGCCAGCGGTTTGATTTTAAAAAAATCAACAGCGAGGATTTGATTAAGCGTTTGGCCTGGATTTGCCAGCAGGAAGGCGTTAAAGTCAGCAATGAAGTTTTGAATGATATTGCCAGGGTGAGCGAAGGAAGCTTGAGAGACGCTGAAAGCTTGTTGGGCCAGGTTTTGTCATTGGGAGAAAAAGAAATTGACCGCGAAACAGCCAGTTTAATAATTCCCAGCACCAATTATAAACTAGTAGCAGAATTAATCGGCTATTTAGCTTACAAAAATATTGAAGCAGGCATCAGCCTGATAAATAAATTAACAGAAGAGGGGATTGATTTGATCCAGTTTAGCGACGAATTGATTGAATTTTTACGCAAGATGGTTTTAAACAAAATTTCCAGCGGTTTGAAAGATTTTGCCATGGACATGGACCAGGAAATGGAAAAAAATATTATTGATTTGTCAGCTAAATTTGAAATTAATGACCTGATAAAGTTAATTAATTTATTTAGCCTTAAAAAAACAGAGATAAAGTCAGCCGCGATTTCCCAATTGCCTTTGGAAATAGCAATTATTGAATATTGCGACAGGCCATCTAGCGCCAATATTTTGCCGAACAAAAAAAACATTGAGCCTGAAAATGAAAAAAAAGAAAAAGATAGTCAAGATAAGGGCGATCCGCCGCCTCAAGGCTTGCAGGATAATTCAAAAAGAGATTTAAAGAGTGGTGCTAATAACACCACTTTAAAAAATATTAATTCTAAGCCTAAAGGCAAAAATAGGGGATTTAACGTTAGTCTGGATGAGATAAAAAACAAATGGCATGGTTTTTTGGTGAAATTGCAGGATGAAAACGCTTCTTTGGTTTTTATTTTAAAAGTGGCTGAACCATTGGAAATAGCCGGCAATGTTTTAAAAATCGGCTTTAAATACAGCTTTCATTGCCAAAGGGTTAATCAGGCAAAAGTTAAAGAATCTTTGGAAAGCGTCTTGGCTGATTTTTTTGGCACTAAGCTAGCCATAGAGCCTGTTTTGCTTGATAAAGATTATGAAAGCGATTTTATCAGAGAACAAACCAGCGCTGATGAAGTAGTCCTGGTTGATGAATTGCCTGCCTCGCTTGACCCTAGCCAAGGCGGGCCTGTTAAAGACAATAATCAGCAGGAATTGATTGACCAGTTGGTAAAAACTTTTAATGGCAAAATTGTAAGTTAGTAAAATTTAAAATATAAAAATATTGAATTTTGAATTTAGTGTGAAGAAACCTTTTTTTGATTTTTTTAAAACATAGCCCTTGATTTTTGCTTAATATTTTGTTAAAATATTAGGGATTGTTTAATGGTTTGGTTGTTTATTAAAGAGGGTTTTATTGATTTGCAGGCAAAACTCGGGGGTCGTCTAATGGTAGGACAACAGGTTCTGGTCCTGTTTATCGGGGTTCGAGTCCCTGCCCCCGAGTTTTGCCTGTAAAAATTTAAAGTTTCCCACCTCCTCTCCGGCAAATGTTATCTTAAGCGCACATTTTCCCACCTTTATTTTCGGCTACTTTAGAGTGAATTCGACTAAGTTCACTCTTTTTTTATGGATAAAAGGTTCGCCTGTCCCAAGCGAAGCGAAGGGAATCCATCCTGGTCTATTGACAGGATAAACAGGATAATTGTTTAATTAGTATATAGATTATTAATTTTTTTTCATATGACTAATTTGCCATTTAGGCTAAACTTTTTTAAACAAGTTGAAGCTTTTTATGAAGTTCGAAAGTGGGATAAACAATATTCAGAGATGGAGCATGAAAAATTAAAAGAACACGATATGGGAAAGACATTGATACCAGATGATAATCTTGACAGAGTAACAAATATCAGTTGGCCTTCATGGAATTTCGAAAAAAAATTTTTACGTTGGACATATTTTGGTCACAAGCACCTGGGTAGCGGTATTAAGCCTGATTATTTAGTTAATGAAGATTTCCTAACGGATATTAATTCCTCCAAAACAGAAGTAACCCTAATTGGTGCAAAGTATGTTTTAGAAAATTTAATTATGCGAGGTTATGCTGATGGAAAAATGGAGCGAGAGCCTAAAGATGGCCCCCTACAAGTTAGAATTAATGAAAGAGGACTTTATTTAGGCTCATTGCTAGAACACAATTACAAGTTTAAAGAATGTACAACTTTTGATTATGCTGAATTAAATAAGCAGTTTATTTATTTGGTTCCAAAATTATCTAAAAAAATTGGTCATTTTTGTTTATATATATTATCATTTCTAATCATAATTTATTCATTAAGTTTGCTGTCATTAAATTTAGCAAGTATTATGGGATTGCTGGACGATTTGAAATTGTTATTTCATTCATTCCCTTATAAATATCTATTGACTATCTCAATATTATTATTCCCTGTAATTTTATTTATACTTTCTATATTTCTAATTCTACCCAACCAAGAAGACAGGGTTGCCCGGCTTTTAAACTTTACTAAGATTTTTTGTCGTGTCAAACCACCAGAAGTAGAAAACAAAGACTAATCCTCTAAGGCTCAATGGGGTTTTTTTTGATTTTTTTTAAAATTGACTCTAAGCTAAAATAAGGGTAAAATATAAGTAATCTAATTAAATAATTCGAAAATTATGAAAAAAATAACACTTTTATTTTGTGCTTTATTAGTCGTCGTTATTTTTGCTGGTTGTACTAAAAAAGTGGAACAAACTGAAGATGGCACAAAAATAACCGAAGATAAAATCGTTACTGATGATGTAAGTTATGCAACTGAAGATACAGAGGTTACTATACGAAGAAATAAGGTTACTAAACAAGCATCTATTGAAATGGTATATAAAATAAAGGATGAGGATGAATATGATGATTTTATGGGCGAAAAAATGACTATGGTCCCGTTTTTAGTTAATACTTCATGTTCATTATTTACTACAGCGATTTTTGATCCAGAAGCTTTTGCAGAATGGGAAGAAGATGAAAAAGCTCAAAAGGATGATCAGATGGATAGTTATTTAGAGGGATATACTATAAATAAAATAACTATTAGATTTGTTGATGCTGAAAATAATGAAAAAATTGCTAATTGTGAATCAACTAAGGCTGGCATAGAAAATATTAAATTTGAAATTTTTAAGGATTATAGTGATGTTTCATCATTTTTCGGAATTAAAATCGGCGAATACGAAGATGAAGAATCATCTCAAGAATAATTAGTTGAAATATTATCTTTACGGATAAAAAGAAAATTATCTTAAATACTCCTCAAGTTGAATTGAAGCAGTCTAAATTAAAAAATATTTTCATGTCAAATAATAACAAACAAATAAAATTTATCGATTTTTGTGCTGGAATTGGTGGCGGTAGAATAGGGCTTGAAAATTTAGGCATGCAATGCGTAGGGTTTTCTGAAATTGATAAATCAGCGGAAAAAACTTACAGAGCCTTTTTTGGCGAAGATGAAAAAAATTACGGCGATTTAACAAAAATCGATTCAAATGAACTTCCCGAGTTTGATTTAATGATTGCTGGTTTTCCTTGCCAGACTTTTTCAGTTATTGGTCAAAGAACTGGGATGAAGGATCATCGAGGCCAAATAATTTTTAGTCTGATTGATATAATGAAGGCTAAAAATTTAAAATATTTTATCTTAGAAAATGTAAAAGGTCTTTTGAATCATGACGGCGGTCAATCTTTAAAAATAATTTTAAAAGAATTAGATAAGGCGGGTTATGATGTTTTTTGGAAACTTGTAAATAGTTTAAATTTTGGAGTGCCTCAAATGAGAGAAAGAATTTATTTTGTAGGCGTAAGAAAAGATTTAGTGAAAAAAAATTGTAATTTTAAATTTCCAGAGCCCGTAAATATTCCAGATTTAACAAATTATTTGGTTGATACGGACGAAATGCAACTTGATGAGAAAGAAAGAGCTTTTGACACCTTTTTAAAATATCTTGAAAATAAATACAACAAAGGCCAATTTTTGATTGATAAATTACTAAAAGAAGATTACTTAGTGCTTGACACTCGCCAATCCGATTTACGACTTTATAGAGGCAAGGTGCCTACGCTAAGAGTCGGGAGACACGGCGTTCTCTATGTTAAGGGCGGAAAATTCAGAAGATTGTCCGGCTATGAATCCTTGCTTTTGCAAGGGTTTTCTGAAGAATTATCAAATAAAGTCAAAGGTAAAATCGCCGATATTTATTTGCTCAGTCAAGCAGGAAATGCAATGACAGTTAATGTCGTGGAAGCATTCGGCAAAAGTTTATTAAAATTCATAAATTGAAACTTATGACATTAAAAAAATTAATAAGATTAGGATCTAAAACGGCCAAAGGCGGATTTAAAAATGAAAAAGACGTTATTAAGCATTTCAATAATTGGGAAAAAGACGAAGTCGCTCAAAAATGGCTCGAAGCTATGGGGTATAAAATAGATGACATTGAATATGTTAAAGCTTCAAAAGTCCGCGGACAATACAAAGCCGACATACAAGTTAGAGTAAGAATTGTTATTAAATTAAAATCTCAAGAAGATTTGCAAAATTTACAGGTGAAACTTGTCAGTAATCCCCAAGGTTTTAATCAAATTGATAAAAGATGGGTAGACAAATATGTCGAGCTTTGGAATATCCCAAAAGATATAACAAAAATTTTAAAAACTTTTACCGGCGAGATAAAACCATCAAAAAAGGGGTTAAAAGATCAGCGAAGAATGCTTTTATCTGAAATGAGTAAAGGCGATCAAAATAAGATAGTTAAATTTTTTACTGACAATAAAATTTTGATAGTTTCTGACATTTTAAGAGGTAGAGGCGAATTTTCCGCTGATTGGGTGCTGGTTATTTTAAAAGTTGACGGAGAAAGCACATGGGTATTAAAATCAATTAATGAAGCGATGAATGTTTTTGGAGCCGGAGATATAAGAATAACCGCCCAAGGAAGTCTCAAAATCGGAAAAATCGGCATGCAAAGAAAAGGCGGCGATAACGGAAGAGATACATCAAAAATGCTTCAATTTAAAATTAATCCAGTTGAACTTTTTTAATGCCCAAAAAACATATGTCTAAAATTTTTAATAAAGAAATGCAAGACATAACAGATGAAGAAGTCTGGAAAATATTTGCATCATGTAGGAAAGAGTTGAAAAATCGAGGATTGGTTAGGACGAGCAATATAGTTGGGGAAAGAGGTGAATTTTTAGCAATTGAAACCTATAGAAAAATATCTAATTTGCCTAAATTACAAGCTGCTCCAGAAGGAACGCAAAATGTTGATGCATTAAGCAGAAAAGGAGAAAGATATAGCATAAAAATAATGACTGAGCCGAGTAGGACAACAGGTGTCTTTTACGGTTGCGGAAACCAGGGAGACAAATATCCTCCTGAAAAAAAATTTGAATATGTTATATTAGTTATTATAGACGATGATTTAAATTTAAAAAGAATTTTTGAAATTGATTGGGATAAATTCCTTAAATTTAGAAAATGGCACAAAACAATGATGGCCTGGAATTTAACAATAACCCAAAATTTAATTGATGAATCAAAAATAATTTTTAAATAAATGGATGTTTTCTCCAAAAAGAAAAGGAGCATGATAATGCAAGCTGTCAAAAGCAAGGATTCAAAAATTGAAGTCGCGTTTAGAAAAGCTCTTTGGAACAAAGGATTTAGATATAGTAAAAATTCTTCAAAATATTTTGGCAAACCCGATTTGGTCTTGAAAAAATACAAAACAATTATTTTTATTGACTCCTGTTTCTGGCACGGGTGCAAAAAACATTGTCGCCTGCCAAAAACTAATAAAAAATATTGGGTGAATAAAATTGAACGAAATAAAGAGAGGGACAAGGAAGTCAATAAATATTATAAAAAAACCGGGTGGAAAAAAATTAGGGTTTGGGAACACGAAATTATTAATAAACCTGAAATTCCAATCAAAAAAATAATAAAAAATTTAAAATAATTATTCGGAAAAAATATTTATATGCCTAATGATGAAGTAAAAAATGAAAGCAAACTATCTGTTCATAAACAATTTTAAAAAGAACTAAAACCTCCTTTTCCGCAAATAGGTTTTATAACTTTTTTTTGGATTGACGAACGCTTACCAGAAATGTTATGGGCGATTTTAGTTATCAGTAATATCGACAGAGAAAATGCCTTTGTCTTTTTCAAACAACCTAAAACACCCGGGATTTCTGCCCGGGTGTTTTTGTATATAAAATTATAAAAGTTAAGTGCCGCAACCAGCTGTTGAATTAGCGCTAGCACTGACTTCATAGCCAAATCCCGGCACAGGAGTCGCAGAATCCAATTGCTGGGAGCATTCTGCAGGCAGGGAATTGAACGCAGAACAAATCGCATTTAATAAGCTTTGGGCGTCTCTGCCTGTTGATGACTGGACGCCGTTAATTATTAAGGTAGGCGAGCCTCTGACCTCATATTTTTCATTGTCCTCTGAATGAACATCAAATGGCGGATAGCCGCTTTGCCAATTTTCATTAGCTTCAAATTTTGATGTTACCTGGTATTCTTTGTCTGTTTTGGCTAGGCAATTATTAAGGCTTGACTGGTTAATTCCGGTTTTAGAAATACAAGCCAAAGAGTCACCTGATTCTAAAAAGCAAGATAGGTATGCCAGAAATTTGTCATTTTGTTCTTTTTGAATGCAATATTGATTCATTTGCTCGTTTAATTCTATCTGGCCATGCATGGCATAATCGCAAAATTTTAATTCAAAATCAATTTTATCGCCAAGCAATTCAATAACCGGCAGAATGCCTTTTTCAATTTGCGTGCCATAAGGACAATGGCTCATGACAAAAAGTTCAACGACCGGTCTGTCTGTTTTAGGCAGATTAATTATTATGTCATCTTCTTCTGAACCTAGCGCCTCTGCTTCGGCGGATATTTCTTCTATATCAAAGCCTTGCGGGAAAAAAGTCTTGCCGTCTTTTGATAAAAAAGCGTCTAATTCACTGCCGTCTTTTAAAACCACGGTCATTTTATAAACGCTTCCATCATCAGTCAGATCTTTAATAGAGACTTCATTGCCTGGCTCAACTAAATAATTATTAATAAATGACAAAGCCTGATCTTCGGCTTTTTGGGGAGTTAAATCCCTTGCTGCTGCTTGGCAGCCGGAAATAATAATTGTTAAGCCAATTATTAATCCTAAAAATAGGAGTTTTCTCATAAAATTAAAATGAGTTAATTATTAGTTTCTAATAACTTTTAATATTTTAACAAAATATTTATTTTAATACAAGAGGATGTATAGTTAACACCAAGGGGTTACAGATAGTATACTTAAGGGTAACACATGTTAACTATTAAATTTAAGCATATGAATAAGACAAAATATACAAGGGAAGAACGA
>DSBA01000090.1 GCA_011046145.1 Candidatus Uhrbacteria bacterium
AAGGCATGGCGGTTTTGGTATGAATAGGATGACACCTCAACAAAAAATTACAGCCACATTGTTTGAATCTTTAAATAACATTACTTATCCACAAAAGGTAACTTTAACTCTGCAACAGTACAATCTTTTTCAAGTGTAATTCCGCATGATATCATATCTATTAAGACTTGTCAAGAGTGACTGGGTATAAATAGGCTAAAATTAGATAAATTTTCCTTTAATTGCCTATTTTCTGTCAGCTTAATATAACAAAAAGCCTAAGTCTAAATTATTAATTTAAAATTTCAAATAAAGGCTAAATACTAAATTTAAAATTAAGTCATTTAAAATTAATTTGAAATTTAGGCTTTAAAATTAAAAAACGCCCCACCCAAGTGAAGCGTTTTTTTATTTAATAATGAAACTTTTTTACTCTTCCTCTTCTCTTTTTTTGCCTTTTTTCTTAAAGCCAGTGCCAGCTGGAATCAAACGGCCAATAATGACATTTTCTTTCAGGCCTTCCAGCTTGTCTACCTTGCCTGTCATGGCCGCATTAATTAAAACCCTAGAAGTTTCCTGGAACGAAGCCGCTGATAAAAAGCTGCGAGTAGTCAAGGAAACCTTGGTAATTCCTAAAAACAATTCTTCAGCAACAGCTTCTTTGCCATTGTTTTTCGCTGTTTCTTTATTGGCTTCTTCTAGTTCGGCTTTTTCTACGATTTCTCCGGGAAGTAAATTAGTATCCCCAGTGTCTTTCACCAAAGCGCGGGAAAATAACTGCCTAATAATTACTTCAATGTGTTTTTCATTTAAACGCTGGCCTTGTGAAGAATAAATATATTGAATTTCCTTAACAATGTATTTTTTGACTTCATCCTTGCCTTTTAATTTATATAATTGCTGGAGATCCAAACTGCCTTCAGTCAATTGGTCGCCTTGTCTGACAAAATCGCCATCACTAACCCAGATGCGATAACCAGGCGGAATAATATATTCTTTTTCACCCTCAAGCTTGCCAATTACTTTAACTGTTTTTTCTGTTAATTTAATGACCCCGGCTGATTTTGCTTTAATATCCTTATTATCATCCTTAAATAAAAGCTGGCCTTTTTTAACTTTATCGCCTTCTTTAACTTTTAATTTCACCTGTTCGTTTTTAATCTGGTGAATTTCTTCGCCCACTTTTTCATATTTAATTTTTAATATCTTCTGGCCATAAGCCGTGCTTAATAAAACCCGGCCTTTTTCGTCTTCAATTTTTTTAGGCGCTTCGGAAATAGACACCAAGCCATCTTCTTCTGCCATAAAAGCTTTGCGTTTTGGCGGTCTGGCCTCAAATAATTCTTCAACTCTGGGCAGGCCTTGCGTGATATCAGAACCAGCAACGCCTCCTGTATGGAAGGTTCTCATTGTCAGCTGCGTGCCTGGTTCGCCAATGCTTTGCGCGGCAATAATGCCGACTGCCGTACCCAAACTAACCAATTTATTGTACCCCAAATCATAGCCATAACATTGGCGGCAGACGCCTTTGGTAAGCTTGCAAGTCAAAACCGATCTGACAGTAATCTGCTCCAGGTCAATCTCCCTTAATTTCTTAACAATATCATCATTAATTACTTGGCCTTTTCCAATAATAACTTCACCTGTTTTGGGATGAATAATTTTTTCCAAACAAACTCGACCCCAGACTCTTTCTAAAAGGTCAACGCCTATTTCTTCGCTCTCTTTCTTAGTATACAAAAGGCCTTTTTTGTCGCCGCAATCTTCTTCATTAACAACCACGTCCTGCGCTACATCAACCAGCCTGCGAGTTAAATAGCCGGCATTGGCTGTTCTTAAAGCTGTATCTGAAAGACCCTTTCTTGAACCATGAGTAGAAATAAAATATTCTAAGACATCAAAGCCTTCTTTAAAACTGGCTTTAACCGGCAGTTCAATAATTTCACCTGCCGGATTAGAAACTAGACCTTTCATGCCAACCATTTGAGTCACCTGCCCCCAAGAACCTCTGGCTCCAGCTGTAACCATGGTATAAACCGGCCCGTTTTTATCCAAACATTCTCTGCTTATCTGAACTATCTTATCCTTAATATTTGTCCAAATTTCAATAATTTTGGCGCGTCTTTCGCTTTTGGTTAACAAGCCTTGCTGATATTGTTCATGAACCTTATCAATCAGTCTGTCACCTTCTTCTATCAATGCCTGTTTTTCTTTTAAATCCGGCAAATCATCCATGCTCCAGGAATAGCCGCTTTGCGTCAAATAATAATAACCTAAATCTTTTATTTCGTCCAAAAGATTGGCTGTTTTTTCTTTGCCCAAAATACTTAAAGCTGTTTTAATTATTTCACCCAAATTCTTAGTCGTCACAACTTCATTAAAAAACCCTATTTCCTTAGGCAAAAGCCGGCTAAATAAAATGCGACCCACATTAGTTTCTATTATTTCCTGCTTTTTAGCGCCTGGTAAAATATCCCTGACTTTAATTTTTTCTCTAATACTGATAACGCCTGATTTATAAGCCAAAATTGATTCCTGAAAAGAAGAAAAGGCTTTAGGCGGATCATTTTTTTCTTCCAAACTAGTGATATAATAGCATCCCCAGACAATATCCATTTTAGGCGTAGAAATAGGATGGCCTGTAGCCGGCTTTAATAAATTTCTAGTCGCCAGCATTATATTTTTAGCTTCGTCTTTGGCTTGTTCTGTCAAAGGCACATGCACGGCCATTTGGTCGCCGTCAAAATCAGCATTAAAAGCGCTGCAAACCAAAGGATGCAATTGTATTGCCTTGCCCTCGATCAATATGGGACGGAAAGACTGAATGCCCAACCTGTGCAAAGTCGGAGCCCTGTTTAATAAAACATGGGCGTCTTTGACTACCTCTTCCAAAATATCCCAAACTTCTGGCCTGCCACTTTCAATAAAACGATTTGCGCTTCTGATATTATGGACAAATTCCATTTTAATTAATTGGCTGATAATAAAAGGCCTAAATAGCTCTAATGCCATTCTTTTGGGCAAGCCGCATTGGTCTAATCTCAATTCGGGTCCGACCACGATCACGCTTCTGCCTGAATAATCTATGCGTTTGCCTAAAAGATTTTGCCTAAAACGGCCTTGCTTGCCTTTTAAAATATCAGCGATTGATTTTAACTGCCTTTTTTGGCCTGTTGAAGCTGTCGTGGTTTTGGAATGCCTGGCGCTATTGTCAACCAAAGCGTCAACCGCTTCCTGAAGCATTCTTTTTTCATTCCTAATAATAACCTCGGGCGCATTTAATTCATTTAATTTTTTTAAACGATTGTTGCGGTTAATTACTCTGCGGTATAAATCATTCAAATCAGAGGTGGCGAACCTGCCGCCGTCAAGAGGTACCATTGGCCGCAAATCAGGCGGAATAACCGGAATAACATTCAAAATCATCCATTCTGGCCGGATTTGATTTTTGATTAAATTTTTAACTAATTTTAAGCGCTTGCTAACCCTTTCTTTTTTAGCTCCGATCGCTTCTTCTTTTTCTGCTTCAAGTTTTTTAGCCAATTTGTCTAAATCTATTTCCGCTAATAATTTTCTGATTGCTTCAGCCCCGATTTCTGCTTCAAAAATATGACCGAATTTTAAAGAAAAATCATGGTAAAGCTCTTCGGAAATAATTTTTTTAACCTTTAAATTTTTCAAATCCTGCTCTGTCCTGGTAAACTCACCTTCCAAATCTTTTAAATCCTGCTCTTTTTCTTGATTTAACGCTATTATTTTTTTATCTTTATCTTTTTCTTTAAGATTCTTATCTTTTTTAATCTGATTAACTTTATTTTTAAAATTGCTTTCAATTTGTTTTTTCTTGGACTTAAACTCCTGTTTTAATTGTTCCAAAGACTGTTTTTTTAGCTCTTCATTAACTTTAGTAACTATAAAACTGGCAAAATAAATTACTTTTTCCAGATTTTGAGCAGAAAGATCTAAAACTAAGCCCAAACGGGAAGGCACTCCCCGCAAAAACCAAATATGGGAAGCTGGCGCTGCCAATTCAATGTGTCCCATCCTTTCCCTGCGGACAATTGAATGAGTGACCTCTACTCCGCATTTGTCACAAACAATGCCTTTATAGCGTATTTTTTTATATTTACCGCAATAGCATTCCCAATCCTTGGAAGGCCCGAAGATTCTCTCACAAAAAAGTCCGTCTTTTTCAGGTTTTTGAGTACGGTAATTAATTGTTTCTGGCTTTAAAATTTCACCGTAAGACCAGGTTTTTATTGCTTCAGGAGAAGCCAATCTAATTTTAATGGCGTCAAAATCTAA
Organism: Candidatus Uhrbacteria bacterium; assembly: GCA_011046145.1. Lineage (GTDB taxonomy): Bacteria > Patescibacteriota > Patescibacteriia > CAIXNZ01 > CAIXNZ01 > DSBA01. The sequence continues at coordinate 4,285 of DSBA01000090.1, forward strand.
AGGTTTAGTCTGGTTAAAAATCATAATATTAATATATTATTTATGAAAAAATATAAATTTGGGCAAGTGGATTTAAAAAAACAAAAAAACACGCGCCTTACCAAGCAAATAAATTATTTTGCCTTTTTCTTTACGTCTTTGATTATTTGGCCGTCTTTTAGCAATTCCACTTCCAAGCACAAGCCTTTTAATTCTCTGACTAAAACATTAAACGATTCAGGAATGTTTAACTTTCTGATCGGTTCTCCCTTGATTATTGACTCATAAGCTTTTGAACGGCCAGGCACATCGTCAGATTTGATTGTCAAAATTTCCTGCAAAGTATGGGCAGCGCCATAAGCTTCTAATGCCCAGACTTCCATTTCACCAAACCTTTGGCCGCCAAACTGGGCTTTCCCGCCCAAAGGTTGCTGGGTAATTAATGAATACGGGCCAATTGACCGTTGGTGAATTTTATCTTCCACCATATGGTTCAGTTTCATAATATAGTTGTAGCCAACCGTCACTTTTTGGTCAAAAGACTCGCCTGTTCGGCCGTCATAAAGCATAACTTTGCCGTCTTTTGGCCAGCCTGCTTCTTGAAGCAATTCTTTAATATCCTCTTCTGTTATACCCGCTAAGACAGGCGTAGCAATTTTAAAACCCAATTTTTTAACTGCCAAGCCAAGGTGTGTTTCTAAAATCTGCCCTAAGTTCATGCGCGAAACAACGCCTAAAGGGCTCAAAATAATATCAATCGGCGTTCCGTCTTCTAAAAACGGCATATCTTCAATCGGCACAATTTTTGAAATAATGCCTTTGTTGCCATGACGGCCCGCCATTTTGTCTCCTACCTGGATTTTCCTTAAATCAGCGACTGAAACTTGTACCATTTCCGTAACCCCGGGCGAAAGTTTGTCGCCTTTTTCCTGGGAAAATATCTTGACATCAATAACTTTGCCATGATCACCATGTTCCAAATACAAAGAGCTGTCCCTAACATCGCGGGCTTTTTCGCCAAAGATGGCTCGCAATAATTTTTCTTCAGCTGAAAGCTCTGTTTCGCCTTTGGGCGTAATTTTGCCAACTAAAATATCCCCGGAAGAAACTTCTGCCCCGATTCTGATGATACCAGTTTCATCAAGATTTTTTAATTTTTCTTCGCCAATATTGGGAATATCTGCTGTAACTACTTCGGAACCTAATTTTGTTTCCCGAACTTCCACCTGATAGTTTTCAATATGAATTGAGGTGTAAAGGTCTTTTTGCACCACTCTTTCAGAAACAATTATGGCGTCTTCATAATTATAGCCGCTCCAACCCATAAAAGCCACTAAAACATTTTGGCCCAAAGCTAATTCGCCTTCGGCAATGGAAGGGCCGTCAGAAAGAACCTGGCCTTTTTTGACTTTTTCGCCTAGCTGTACAATCGGATGCTGATTGATGCAAGTTGAAGCATTTGACCTTCTAAATTTATTTAAATCATAGTATTTTAAATTGCCCTTATCTTCTAAAATCTCTATTCTGCCGCCGTCAACATTTGTCACTTTCCCATTAGCCTCAGCAATAGCAATATGCCCTGAATAAAAAGCAGCCATTTTCTCCACCCCAGTGCCGACTAAAGGCGGCTGGGGATTAATGCAAGGGACTGATTGCCTTTGCATATTTGTACCCATCAAAGCCCTGACAGCGTCATCATGTTCCAAAAAAGGAATCAAAGAAGTAGAAATGCTAACTATTTGATTTGAAGCAACATCCATATAATCAATCTGTTCCACTAAAGAAATATCTGGCTGGCCGTATTTTCTAACTTCGGCTTTCTCGTTTTTGAAATTGCCTTTTTCATCAAGCGGCGTGGTAGCTGCGGTTGTAATTGACCGTTCTTCTTGCAAAGCATTGAGATAAACAATTTCATTAGTAACCATGGCTTTAGCTTTAAAATTTATATTTTTAGAACGCAAATGATCAATAACTTCTTTGGGGATTTTTTGGCCTTTTTTAATTTTTTTATTGTCAATAGGATCTTTAATGTCTTCTAAAGCAATGCGCTCTACCACTTTATAAGGAGTTTCAATAAAACCGTATTCATTAATCCGGGCGTAACTAGCCAAATGGCCGACCAAGCCGATATTAGGTCCTTCTGGCGTCGCAATGGGACAAATCCTGCCATAATGAGTCGCGTGAACATCACGCACTTCAAAACCTGCCCTTTCCCGGGAAAGACCGCCCGGCCCCATGGCAGAAATTCTTCTTTTGTGTTCCAGTTCGGCCAAAGGATTTGTCTGGTCCATAAATTGTGAAAGCTGGGAAGACATGAAAAATTCCTTAACCACGCCCATTACTGGCTTGGCATTTACCAAACGGCCCGGAGTCATACTCTCCAAATCAACAGTGCTCATCTTGTCCCTGACAATCCTTTCCATACGGGCCAAGCCGATCCTAAATTTATTCTGAATCAATTCGCCTACAGCCCTGATCCTGCGGTTGCTTAAATGGTCAATGTCGTCAGCTTCTTCTTGGGTATTGTTTAAGCGGATAATCTCCTTAATAACTTCTATTAAATCCTCCCTCCTTAAAATTCTGTTTTCCGGTATATTTTTAATATTCTGATGGAATCTCTGGTTGATTTTATAACGTCCGACTTTACCCAAATCATAACGTTCAAACCTAAAAAACATAGCGTAAATCAAGGATTTGGCATTGTCAGCCGTGGCCAAATCTCCTGGCCTGATTCTTTTATAAATTTCAATCAAGCCTTCGTCCTGATTTTTGGCAATGTCTTTTTCCAGCGTATTTTTGATATACTTAACATTTGGATTAGTATCTGCTTCCTTGAATAAAGCCAAAATCTCTTCATCAGTTGAATAGCCAAAAGCCCGTAATAATGAAGTTATTGCCACTTTCCTTTTGCGGTCTATTTTTACCCACAAAACATTATTGGAATCTGTTTCTATTTCCAGCCAGGCACCGCGGTTGGGAATAATTTTTGCGCCATAATATTTTTTGCCCCGTATATAGTTTGAAGTGAAAAAAATACCTGAAGAACGGATGATTTGGGAAACAACAGACCTTTCAATGCCGTTTATAATAAAAGTGCCCCGATTTGTCATAATCGGAAAATCCCCCAGATAAATTTCCTGTTCTTTTTTGGTTTTGTCTTTTTTATTTTCTAAAACAGCTTTAACCCTTAAAGGAGCTTCATAAGTAATATTCTTTTCTTTGGAAGTAGTTTCATCAAACTTAGGCTCGTCCAAATAATAATCTCTAAAAAAAAGCTCCAAATTGCGGCCTCCGAAATCTTTAATCGGTGAAATTTCTTCAAAAAGTTCCTTTAAGCCCTGGTCCAAAAACCAGTTATAAGAAGTTTTTTGCACTTCAACCAAATCAGGCAATTCCAGCGCTTTATAAAAATCAGAAACAAATTGCCTTTCTTTTGTGTTGTTTAAAGTCTTAAGAGAAAGTGATTTTTTTATAGACATAAAAAATACCTCGCCTCTCGTCTTTGTCGGCGAGTTTTATTAAAAATTAATATTCAATTAAGAGGATTTATTAAGCCCCACTATTTTTATTGTTTAGTTTTTTAACCTATAGCGGGAAATCTGTAGTAGCTTTAGATTAACAAAAGACTGAAAAGTTGTCAAGAAAGTGTATAGTTAACACCAAGGGGTTGTCAAGAAAGCTGGAAAATTATACAATAATATAATGGAATCGAGATAAAAAGACTGGCTAAGGAGATTTGAGCGGTTGCAGTCAGAATCTCCCCAACCCTCATCCTAAATATAGTCCCCCTAAACTTTAAAAAAATTAATTATTATTAACCTATGTCAGAACGCATTATTAAAATCAATGAGCTGATTAAACAAAAACTAAGCCAAATTATTGTCAAAGAAATAGAATTCCCGGAAAATGCCCTCGTAACTATTACTAGGGTTCAAACTACGCCTGACATCAAGGCCAGTAAAGTTTTTATTAGTGTTTTGCCGGAAAAATTTCGCGGCACGGCCTTGGAAACTTTAAGAAAAAACAAAAAAAACATCCGAAATTTGCTTAAAAAACAGATGACCACTAAGTTTGTCCCCAATCTGAATTTTCTGGTTGATGAACAGGAAATTTTTGCTTCAGAAATTGACAAGCTGCTTGACGAACTAAAATAGCTCTGCTAACTTAATTAAATTCCAAAGGCTAAATTATTAAATTTAAAATTAAATTGAAATTGAGCAGTAATCATTTAAGACTAGATAAAAAAATGCCGTACCAACAAGCAGCGCCAAAAATATTGGAACAAATCAAAAAATCCGATCATATTCTCTTGATTTCCCATGAAAAGCCTGACGGAGACACCTTGGGTTCTTCTTTGGCTTTGGCCCATTACCTGGAAAAAGAAAATAAAAAACACAGTCATTTCTGCCCTGATTTGCCACCGTCTTATTTCAATTACTTGCCCAAAATTGAAAAAATAACAACTGACCATAATTTAATTGATTGGAGCGGGCATGATCTGATAATCACCTTGGATTGTGGCGACCTAAAAAGGGCTTTAATTGCTGAAAATTTAGAAAAAATCAAGAATAAGAGGTTTATTATCAATATTGACCACCACCAAACGAATGCTTATTTTGGCCATTATAATCTGGTTGTGCCCCAGGCTTCTTCAACTTGTGAAATCATCTATAAATTTTTTGAACTTAACAGCATTGGCATTGACAAATACATGGCCACTAGCCTGCTAACCGGCATTTTAACCGATACTATGAATTTTACTAACGCAGCAACAAACCATGAAAGCCTTAAAATAGCTTCGAGTTTATTAACTAAAGGCGCAAAAGTCAGCCAAATTATCAGTCAAATCAGCCAAAACAAAAACATTCAATCTTTAAAATTGTGGGGAGAAATCCTTTACCGGCTGGAATTTAATCCCCAATATAATGCCGCCTATACTGTCATTACCAAAAATGACCTCAAAAATAAAAAAATATCCATAGAAGAAGCGCGCGATGGACTGGCTAATTTTTTAAGCAATATCCAAGGCGTTGATTTTATCATGGTTCTGGCAGAAGAAGATAATAACATTATTAAAGGCAGCTTAAGAACAACTAAAGATGATGTCGATGTCAGCAAAATCGCCGAATCTTTGGGCGGTGGCGGACACAAAAAAGCAGCTGGTTTTAAAATTAAAGGCCAGCTTGCCAAAGATGAAAAAGGTTGGTATATTAAATAATTATTTGCTATAATGATAATCTAAAAGATTTCAGATTATAGATCATTATTATCAGCTTATCATTCTGCCATCTGTAATAAATCAGCCAAAATCAAGCTATTAATTCATAATTTTTAAAAAAATATGGCAAAACAAAAAAATCAAGAGCCGCAAAGCTCATATTTAATTCCCACAGTCATTGAAAAATCCAGTTATGGAGAAAGGGCTTATGATATTTATTCCCGACTTTTAAAAGAAAGGATTATTTTCCTTGGCTCGCCAATTAATGATACTGTGGCAAATACTGTTATTGCCCAAATGCTTTTTTTGGAAAGTGAAGATTCAAAAAAAGATATCAAGCTTTATATTAATTCCCCGGGCGGATCCGTAACAGCTGGCCTGGCGATTTATGACACTATGCAATATATAAAGCCTGATGTTTCAACAATTTGCGTTGGCATTGCCGCTTCCATGGCAGCTGTGCTTTTAGCTTCCGGGGCCAAAGGCAAAAGATTGGCCCTGCCCAATTCTGAAGTCATGCTTCACCAGGTCATGGGCGGCGCTGAAGGCCAGGCTACTGACATTAAAATTCGGGCAGAGCATATTTTAAAAATCAAAGATTCTCTCAATAAAATTCTAGCCAGCCATACTGGCCAGCCAATCAATAAAATTGAAAAAGAGACTGATCGCGATTTTTTTCTTGAAGCAGAAGAGGCTAAAAAATATGGTTTAATTGATAAAATAATAAAATAAAAAAAGGATTTAGAGACGAAAATTAACACAAAAAGCAAAACGTGCTTGACAATTTTTAAAAGCTATGATAATCTTAAATATCGCTTTACTGAATCATTAAGACTGTTTTCTTTCCCCCTGAAACAGTCTGGTTCAGTAAGCGACTTTAGGGAATAAATTTCCAAATTGTTCCCAAAAGTCTGCAGGGACGATAAGCATGGGAGCGATATCCAAGGATTCAATCCGGCTCCGGCTAGATTAATCCTGAATATCGTTTTCTTCTCTGCAGGCTTTTGAGAATAACTGTTATGCCATGGCAAATTCAGCCATGGCATTTTGTTTTGGCAAAAAATTATCTTGTTCTCACATAAAAAAGCCGATCCTTAATTAGGATCAGCTCTTGGCGGCAAGTATTGCTTGGCGATCTCACATTCAAGACGAACAGAGCAAATATAGCCGCAATATAATTCGCGCATGATCCAGCCGAATTTTTCAATAAAATCAGCTATTGCTTCCTGCCGGTCGGGAATATGCAAAAACCATTTATGGTCATCAATGTGCCGCTCAATAATATTTTTTTGCACTTTTAACAATTCCCGCAAATGCGTACAACGATCAGGCATTTTAACCTCCTTATAAATAAACTTATTCCTTGAATTTTACTACCATGTCTTTATCTTCAGCAATTAAATTAACAAGTTTAGTAATTTCTTTGACTGTAGCCGCCTGTGTCCGCGTAATAATTGCCTGTTCTAAAGCTGCCTGGCGAGCAGTATCTTTGAGCTGAGCTAATGCCTTATTATACCCATCATCATTATCCAAAAGCCTTTTTAAAACACCCTGGCTGTTTTGCAAATTAATATCACTGACTAATTCCATGCTTTTAATTTCAATCGCCGGTAAATTAAGGGTTATTTTTTTGTTGTTAATTTGCACGTCTTGAGACTCTAATTTATGCAAATCAACGCCCAAACTAATTTTTATTACAGCCGAAGTTTCGATCTGCTGTCCCCAAAAAATATCCTTCCACCATTGGCCAGTAGTATTGTCAATTGTTAATTTCTGCTCTAAAACATAATCCTGAGTAATTAAAAAACCTTGATTTTGTAGTTTGCTATAAATTACCAATGAATTGATAGCAATCTGATCAGACTGGGGTTTGAAAATCAAATATCCCACCAAAAGACCGATAACTAGAGATAAAAAAATTACAACTAAGAGAAAATATTGTTTCATAAAATTAAGTTCATTTTAACTATATAAATTTTTAAAGTCAATAAAAAAACGCCTATTATTTTAAGCACCCCATAGCAAATAAAATCGCTACTAAAATTACCGATTATTTTTTGCAATTTAAATACGAAAATAAACCGCTTTTAATTTATTCTCTAATCTTCAGCAACAGACTCCCCGTCATCTTCTCCATCATCAGCTGGCTCTTCAGGTTTTGGCGGCTCAACCCCTATTTCATAGATATTAGGCCAAGGTATGTAATGGCTGCGCCAAATTTCTTCTTTTTGCTCGCCATTAGCCAAAGTTAAATAGCGGTAAAAATAAGCGTCAACTCCGCGGCGGCCTTTTTCCATTAATTTTTTTGCGCCTGGCTTTAAGGCTGGATTTTCAATCAAGCGGTCAGCAGGCTGGGCTTTCCAATTATAAAGTACTGGTTCGGTAATTTCCACTTTTCTGCCATCGCCTGCCCCCCAAAAATCAAAAGTCAAAATAGTGCCTTCTGTTCTAGCCTGAATAAGAATATAATGGCCAGTATCATTTATAAATCTTAAATCCGGATGTGGCCCGTAAATGGTCGCGTCCATGCCAATGGGCTTGTAATAGGAGACAATATAAGAATGTGGTTTCCTTTCTGTAATTGGCGAACCAGAATGCAAGGCAGCCCGAAAAACAGTTGTCGCAATCTGACATAGGCCTCCGCCATATTCCGGAATTGTGCGATCACCCTTGATCACATATTCAGGCACATAGCCGGCAGCGGCATTTATTTCTCCCAAAGCTTGCACCAGGCTAAATTCTGATTCTGGCTCTATTAACATGCCATTAAGATGAGAAACTGCGTTTTTTATATTTTTAACCCTATTGCTAGAACTGCCGGCATAATCAGTCACTCCGCTGCCTATTAATTCTTTGATCCCCCAATTATTAACATCGCCGGTTTTGACTTTGGGCTCTGATCCTTTGACAACCAGATCTATAGCCGTATTCTTATTGTTAAAAAACTCCTCATTTATTTTTAAACTGCTGGATTCCAAATCCAAAGCCAAACCTGGCTTGCTGGGCTGAAATTCAGTGACTTTGCCGTCCTGAAAAGAAAACTTGGCGTCTTTGGCTGGCTGGTTTATTTCTTCAGCCAATTCTTCTAACTTCTTAAATAAAAATTCATTGGCAAAAACTAAGACTATCTGATTTTCTTCTTTTTCAAAAACTAGCCAATTTTTGAACTCATCTTTTTCCACAACCCATTCATGGTCAGCATTTTTTAGAATAATTTTTTCCAAATCTAAAAAATCCCTAACCAAAGGCAGACTAGCAACTGCTTCTATTCTGGTAACTTTGGCAAAAGACGGCCGGGTTTTTAATTCAACTGTTTTAATGGCAACTAAATTAATATCTTCTTTCAAATCCTCTATGGCTTGCTCATAATCAATGACAAAACCATTAACTTCATTTACAATTTCAATCCTGTCACCTTCAGCAAAAACCAAGCCGGCATTTTGGGCCGGTTTTTGTAAATCTGCCAGATTTTCCTCCAAAATATTAGCCAACTCTTTTTCATTTAATCTATAAAATAAAGGGATTTCCTGCTGAACCAAAATTGCTTTAATCTGCTTGCTTAAATTTGCAAAAAAATTTTCTTGCCGGCCAAAATTATAAGCCTGTTCAGCCATTTTTTCAACCTCAAAACTTAAAATCTGATAAGCCAAATCTGGATCAATAGGTGAAAAAGTTGTCATTTCAACTTGAATGCTTTTATTCTGGTAACGAAAATTAAGGCCCCTTAATTTTAGGTTGTCAACCGACTGGTTTAGACGGTTAATCGCCTCTTCCTGGGTCAGGCCGCCCAGATTAACGCCGTCAATATAAACACCGGGATAAATCTTATCCTGATAAATAAGCTGGTAGGCAAAAACCGGCGCGGCAATAAAAATAAAAATTATTAAAAAAACAAAAAAAATAGTTAATATCACAATTAACTTTTTTCTTTCTTTCTTGGCTTTCTTTTTTTTATCAAAAACATCTTTAATTGTCCTGAGATTTTCCAAAAAATCTTTTAATTCAAACATCTTTTTTCCTTAATATTTTTTCTAAAATATTTTTGGCTTCATCTTCTTTTTGATCTGTAGCCTGGTGATCATAAACAAAATCCAAATAAACAACATCCCCTTCTTTTGAACCCGGGGGCAAAACATCCCTCTCTACGATCAATTGCTGGCTGTCGGCAAAAACCAAAACAGCTTTTTGTTCTTCAAAACGGTCAATTATCGCTTTCGACTTAGTCATAATAATTAATCTTCCTTGACTTCGACATTAATCAATTTTGATTTTTGGGCTTTGGGCAGGGTAATTTTCAAAATGCCGTTTTTAAAAGTTGCTTCCACCCTGTCAGCCTGGACTTCAACCGGCAGGATTATTGAACGGGAAAACCCTCCCCAATAACATTCCTTATAAAAATAATCCGCCTCTTTTTCTTCTTTTTCCTGTTCCCTTTTCCCTCTAATGGTCAGCAAATCATTATGAATATAAATTTCCAAATCTTCAGGCCTGACTCCGGCAATTGTTGATTTGACAACAATATTATCTTTGGTCTGATAAATATCTACTGAGAGCTGTCCTTCATAATCTTCGCTAAACCACTGTTCCTGTTCTGGCGATAAAAAATCTGGCCGAGTTGATAAATCCAAAACACGGCTATCCTCTGCCAAGCCGCCTTCCAAATTTTTTTTCAAATCTTCCAAGCTGGTGAAAAAAGCTTGATTTTGTTCTTCTGTCATTTGGGTTTAATTTTGCTCTATTTTAAATCTATAATTTAATTATACTAAAAAAAACAAATTTAAACAATCAATCGTCAAGGGGAATTATAAATGGGAGAAAACTGATAAAACTCATTGACAATCAGAATTTTTCTGTTCAATTTTGTTATTTCTGACTGACAAACTTATCAACAACCAAACCTTGACATTTTATGCTATAATAAAAGCAGGGTAAAAGAACTGTTGTTCTTTTAAAATCAATGGAAGGGGGAAATAAAAATGTAAGCAAAGCTAAGCATCAAACGCGGCAATGGCTCGGCGGAATTTCTACCAATAGCAAAACACGACTTAATTAAACACGGATTAGGGGTTGGGAAAATGTTAAATACCACCAGAATAATTAAAATTGCAAAACTGCTAATTGAAAAAAAATCTGAATTTGAACAAAAAAATTTATTATCGCCAATAGTCAGACGCGGCTGGTTCTTGAGACCAGCGGCGAATTGCCTGGCCGGCGCTTAGCTAATGAGCTTAATGAGTTAATGAAAAAATATTTTTTATTATTTGCTAAAAATCAACTTTAAGTTGATTTAATTAACCTGCTTTTAAAAAAATACAATTATTTTACAATTATTTATTTCTCTCTTTCAAGTTACTCATTAAGCCCTGAAATTACTTTTTTAGGGCTTTTTTTTAGAACCGACACTGGCGGTTTTTTTATTTTTTGCAATTTTTTAAACTTTGGTATTTTTCTGCGCCTTGCCAGGCCAATTCAAACAAAAACTTTAAGCCATTGACAATAACTTCATTATCAATAACCACTCCCATCAAATTATCTTTTAAGGAAATCATGGCTGCCTTATTTTTATAAAAAACCATATCAGCGTAAAAGGGAAACTTGTCAGCAGGCAAGTATTTCCTTTCCTCGCCCTGTAAAACAGGGAACCGAGGCATAGGCTCTTTGGGATTATAAACAACAATGGAACGGCAATTGACTTTCTTTTTATTGAATATTTTCTGGCGATGGTCATCAGGCTTAAGAGGAAAAAGCTCCAGTGCCAAGTTGATATTAAAAATATTGTCATAATTTTTGGCTTTTGATTTCAGCACATCCTTATGGATCAAAGCCAAACCCTGTTTGCCTTCAAAAAATTTGACTTTGGTCCTTTCAGTAGTCAATTTGCCGAGGTTTTGCAATTCTTCCATCAAACCTTTGGCCAAATCTATTTTTCTCTCTAATCTTTGTTTTTCAGCCTCAAAAAAATTTAAAAAACTTTCCGGATTTTCAATAGCAAAATGAGTTTTTTTCTTTTTAAACAAGCTCATGATCAAGCCTCTTTTAGTTAAATTTTCCAAAACTACATAAGTTGTGGCCCGATTTAGCTCTGATTTAACAGACAATTGCTGGGCAGTAGCTTCGCCCAGCTCCAATAAAGCAACATAAATTTTTGCCTCTTTTTCATTTAAGCCCAAATTTACAAGCTGCTTGACTAAGCTCATATTTTTAAAAATTATGGATTATAAATGCCCAACCATAAATTTATTAACGCGGTCTGGAAGTAAATTCATAATTCGGCTTTTTAAAATTAAATTTTTTTATATAAGTAAACGCTGTCTTTCATGCTTATATGTTCTATTGTTTCCTCAAAGCCTGCCTGATCTTCCAAGGGAAACATATAAGAAATCAGGCGGCTGCCAGGCTTTAAGCATTTGAACTTAGGCTCTAAAATCCTCATGGCTTCTGGCGTTAAAAAACAATAAATAACATCAAAACTATGCAGATCAATATTGAAAAAATCAGCTTTTACAACCTGAACTCTTTTTTTAAAAGAAGGCCGGAAAAAAAGCCTTATTTGGCTAACCAGCCTGGGCAGAAAAAATTTTTCAACCCCGATTATCAGGTTTCTTTTATTTTTTTTTGCCAAAGCAATCAGGATCTTGCCGCTACCAGAACCCAAATCACAGACTTTTTCCCCCTCTTTTATTTCTGCCATGCCAACAATAATTTTAACTATTCTTCTGGGTGTCGGCACATAAGGCACCGGGTTTTTAAAACTGATCATAATATAGGCGATATAGCCTAAAAACAAAACCAAAGCCAAACCAAAAACCCATTGCAAAATAAATAAAAAAATCATCAACATAAATTTAATTTTTTTTCTCAATAATTAAAAAATAATAAAAAGCCGTGATTGCCAGCCAACCATTTAGAAAAACAAAAAAAGGATTTAAAAAATTATAGCCGAAAAAATAAGCCAATAAAGCCAAATGAGCCGCGCTTTTAAAATAAGGGGCGTCTGGCTGGACATTGATCAGCCAATCACTCGGCGTATTGATTTTTTTCTTGATAGTAGCCAAAAGCTGAACCATGAATTCTAGCAAGATATTGGCGGCCAAAAGCCAGGCCCAGACCGCTTCTATATAAATAAAACCTAAAATTAAAACAGCGTACATAAAATTATCAACCACAGAATCCAAAAACCTGCCTTTGTCGCTTTGCAAACCCAAATATCTGGCCAAAGCGCCGTCAACCAGATCCAAAAGCCAAAATAAAAGATAAAAAATCAAAACTCCAAATAAATTTCCTAAATAAAAATAATAAGCCAAAGGAAAAACAAATACTAAGCGGGAAATTGTGATTTTATTTGGCGTAATTTTCAAACGAGCCAATATTTTCAAAAAAGGCTTGAAATATTTAGCCCGAAAATCATAAGAATTTTTTTTAAAATTTTGGTACCAAATGGCAAAGCCCATAGTTTTAATAACCAATTATCAATAATCAAATTCCAAACAAACTCTAAACAGATTTTAATTTTTAAAATTCGAAATTCAAAATATAATTTTGGATTTAGATATTGTTTGGAATTTGATTAAAAATCACCAGGCCACTTTTTTAATTTTTAATAAATAACCAAGCCTATTAGCAATCAACGGCAAAACCGGCGAGATTAAAATTATTATTATAATTATTGGCCAACTGGGAATATAAACAAAAAAAATCAAAAGCAAAGCACCTAAAAAATCCAGCTGATCCCAGAAAAACCATTTGGCGCCAGGGGCTAAGCTTAATCTGCGCTTAATTAAACTTTTAATCGCATCGCCTAAAATAACGCCAAAGCCGAAAAGAAAACCGTAAACTCCGCAAATTATCTGGCTATAATCAAATAAGCTTAAACTTTTAAAAAAATCAATTTCATACAAAAGTTTCTGCAAAAAAACAATTAAAATCGCCATGACAATAGCCGCAACCAAACCTCGCCAGGTTTTATTAGCGCCTAAAAGCGGCTTGGCTTTTATTTTTAAGCCAAAATCAAGAGGATAAGAAAAACGCCGACCAAAAATTTTAGCTGCGAAAACCGGCGCCATATTGGCAAAATAAGCCGGCAACATAAAATATAAAGCTTGCAGGATGATCATAAAAAAAAAATAGGAATAATAGGAAATATAGGAAAAACAGAAGAATATGATAATAGGACAAAACAAGATAACTTAATTATTTATCCTCCGATCATCTATTTATCTAATCCTATTTTCATTTACATCTTCTACTTTCTCTAAATCCTCTTAACTTAAATTATAGCAAAAAAAAATTATTTTGACGATATGGCAGAATTGACTTTTAAAGATTTTTCTGCTAAAATTGGATTAAGTTCTGAGCTAAAAGCTCAAAGCTCAGGGCTTTTAAATTTGCACGCGTAGCTCAATGGATAGAGCACTTGGCTTCGGACCAAGGGGTTGTGGGTTCGAGTCCTACCGCGTGCGCATAGACAAAATAGCGCAGAGCGAAGCAGAAGGTTGAGGGTTCGAGCCCTTCCGTATTCATAATAATTTTAAACTAGCGCAGGGGGAGACTAAAATCTTTTCGCCTGTCTGTTAAACTATAAATTCCGGCTTTGTTGTGCTTTTACGGGCAAACAAATCCCAATGCATACAATTTGGTCCGGTAGCTCAGTTGGTAGAGCAACTGCCTCTTAAGCAGTGGGTCCTGGGTTCGAGCCCCAGCCGGATCACCCAATTTTATAATTCCGCATTCATAATTAATAATTCAAAATATTATGGCCAAAGGAAAAAAAGTTACCACCGGCGTCAAACTTCCCAAATTAAAATGGCGCAAGAAGGCAAATAAAAAGAAAAAATAAAATCAAGAAAGCCCGGCTTGGCAAACAAAACATTTGTTTTGTAGAGACAGGGTATACCCTGTCTCTACAGGATTATTTCCTGTGCCAAGCCGGGCTTTTTGCTTTGCCTTAAATTTTATGCGACAATACAAACATGGGATACAAATTCAATTACCTGACCAACCTTTGCTACCTGCTTAATGACCAAAACCAGGTTCTTTTAATAATGAAGAAAAAAGGCTTTGGCGCTGGCCGCTGGAACGGGCCAGGAGGCAAGGTGAAAGCAGGCGAAACTCCGAAACAAGCAGCTGTTCGCGAAGTTGAAGAAGAAACAGGATATAAGCCAATTAATTTGATTAACTTGGGATTTATTGAATTTATCTGGCCGCATCAGCCGGAAAATAATCAGGTCTGCTATATTTTTATCACCAAAAAATTTAGCGGCGAACTTTGCGAATCCGAAGAATGCCTGCCCCAGTGGTGGGATATTGATAAAATTCCGCTGGAACAAATGTGGCCAGATGATGTTTATTGGTTGCCAAACGCCTTGCAAGGCGAAAAAACATTGTACAGATTTTTCTTTGACGAAAATAATAACTATTTAAAACACCTAGCACTATGCTAAAGAGAGTGCCTGGCAGGCTAAAAATTTAATATGTCTTTCCAAGCTACTCATTTACATTTTGCCAATCAGATCAAAGATATTTTCAATATCCGGGATTTAACCCGCTACTTTTCTGGCACTCTTTATCCTGATTCGCGCTATATTACTAAAATTGATCGGCCCAAAACGCATCAGGATGTCAGAATTAAACCAATAAAAATTTTTGATTTGACTGATGATTTTATAAAAGGCTGGCAAGTCCATCTTTGGTATGATAAATTAGCCCTGCCTCGTTTATATAATATTATTACAGGTAAAAAATATCAGCATGGAGGAATGGACAATCATGATATCTGGATACCGGTAACTGCGGCTAAGTTGGTTGAGGATTTCTACTGGTGGGAAAATACTGATTGGCAACAAATTCTGCCTTATTTAAAATTTATTACCAATCCCAATCAGGAAAATCCTGAAATTTTGAGAGAATGGTATCAGCATTTTATTGAATATTTTAAAAATCCGCCCAATCTTGACGATTACCAAAAACAAGCTGAATTTATGGGAATTGACCCGAATATAATAAAAGCCATTAATGTTAATTCCCATGTTTTAAATAATGACCTCAATAAAAAGAAGAAATTACACAATGTTATGGCTGAGGTAATAGCTGAATTTAAAAAATTACTAAAATAATATGAACTCAAATGAATTTCGCTATATATTATCAAACCAAGAGGCTCTGGAGATTTTAAACCAGGCAAGAATAATTAAATCCTACCATGTAGTTGATGAATACACCGGAGAGAAAAGGATCAGAATTAAAAATTTCAATGAAGTTATTGAGAAAGATTATCCCACAGAAGTCAAAGGTAAAACAGCTCGCATTGGTCACCAAATTGAATTCCCTAAAATTCAAGGACCGACTTATTTAGAATTTAAAATCACTGATAAGCAATTTTCCCGCTGGGAAATTGAATTTGAAGGCGAGTCGCCGGCTGAATATAAAAACCGCGAATCCATCCGCGGCTGGCAAATACTTATTGATCAGGATAAATAAAAAACAACATTATACAAAATTTTAAATTATATTCATAGAGACACGGCATGCCGTGTCTCTACGGTTATACAATGTTGTTTTTTATTCCCAATCTTTTATTTTCAAAGCTTCTTGCGCCGCATTGACCTGTGCTTCCTGTTTGCTTGTGCCTTCTCCCTTAGTAATCAAATCTTTTTTTATAAAAACTCCTACCACAAAATTTTTAGCATGATCAGGGCCTGATTCTTCTAAAACTTTATAGGTTGGAGTAATACCCTCTTTTTCCTGGGCAATTTCCTGGAAGCGGCTTTTGGGATCTTGGTATAATTTTTTTTCCAGTATTTCGGGCAAGCGAACAATTATTTCATTTTCTATAAACCGACTGACAGCTTCATAACCTTGATCAAGATAAATAGCGCCGATTATTGCTTCCATGGCATTGGCCAAAATATACTGCCGAGCTTTTGATTTTTCATCTCTAGACTCACCTTTGCTTAAATAAAGATAATTCTCAACATCTAATTCTTTAGCAATTTCCGACAACATTTTAGAATTAACCAGTGAAGCTCGCCAATTAGTCAGATCTCCCTCGGGATTTGGATAATTTTTATAAAGATATTCAGTAACCACCAGTTCCAAAACAGCATCGCCTAAAAATTCTAACCGCTCATTATGGGGCAGCTTGAATTCCGGATGCTCATTTAAATAAGAACGGTGGACCAGAGCCTGCTTAAGCAATTCTTTATTTAAAAATTGCAAGCCTGCTTTTTTTTCCAGTTTAGAAAAATCTTTCATATTTTAAACTCCCGGCTTTGGGCTATGGGCTAGGGGCTAAGAGCACTAAGCCCAAAGCCCAAGGCTCAAAGCAAAATAATTATTCTTTGATCTCCCCCTTTTTTTCTATCTCCTTATAAATCGCTCCCAAAACTCCATTGACAAATTTGCCTGAAGATTCGCCGCCATAAGTCTTAGCAACTTCTATTGCCTCGTTAATCGCTACTTTGGAAGGGATTTCCGGATCAAATTTTAATTCGTAAATACCGATCCTTAAGATATTCCTGTCTATAATAGTGATCTGTTCTATTGGCCATTCAGTGGCATATTTGCTGATTAAATCATCTATTTCTTTTTTATGTTCCAAAACTCCATTTATTAAGCGCTGGGCAAAGCCTTCATCATTAAAACCAGGGGCAAAATCAGCTTTGTTTCGCTCTAAAATTACAGCCAGTTCTTTTTCTTGGGCGCCATTAAAATCCCATTGATAAAGAGTCTGCATGGCAAGAGTGCGTGAAAGGTGACGATTGGCCATAAAAAAATAATTATTGAATATTTAAAAAATTTAAAAATGATCACAAAATCATCACAATTTCCTTATTATTAATAACATAAAAAAAAATTATTGAGATTGATTTTTTTCAGTTGATTTCGCTTCCTGTTTATTTAACTTTTTCATTTCTTTTTTATCCAATTTTGACTTTAAAACTTCCTTATTTTTATAAGTGCCGCAAAAAGCGCAAACAACATGGGGCAATTTGGGCCTTTTGCATTTTTGGCATAAGACTGTTTTTGTTTTCTTTAAAGCAAAATGAGACGCTCGGCGCCGCTTGGAACTGCTGGGCCTCCTTTTGGCTGGTACTGGCATAGTATTATGAATTATGAATTATGAAAAACTCTAATTTTTTCTATATTTAATAAATCAAGCTTAAATCTTCTGACTTGAAATTTAATATAATTATATGCTATTTTTTAATTTTTGGCAAGCCCCAGAATACTTACCAAAATGTGTGAGTGGATTTTGCGTCAGATTTTCCCCACTAGAAATCTTCAAAAATCCGCTATCTTATCTAAAAAATTCAATTAACCTTGTTCCAAATTCTTAAG
>DSBA01000003.1 GCA_011046145.1 Candidatus Uhrbacteria bacterium
ACCAGTTAGTAAATTCTGGAATAACTGTAATTTTAAAGTTTGAGTGGTCTTGCAAAATTGCCATAAATTTAGCCCGTAATTTTTGATAGTAATATTTTAGTAATACTATATCTTAATAATATCATAGTTATCAATGCTTTACAAGGCAAGTTTTAACTCTCTGGCTTAATAATTTTAAACTCATCGTGTTTAGCCCTTAGATATTGCAGTAAATTAGGCAAATCCTGGCTAATGTCTCCCAGCTCAACTAAGATTAAGGATATTTCTTTTTTTAGCCTATCATAGCTCCCACCGCTTAAATCCTCCCTTAATTCTTCAAATAAACCTTTTGCCCCAATTTTGGTGGCTTTATTTACCAAATAAGATATAAAAGCTCGCTTCTTTAGAGGTAAATTTTTATCTCTTAAATATTGCTCAAGGCGATTTTCTTGCATTTCTGACAAAGTAATAAGGGCTTGAGTAGCGGGAGAATAAACCTTGTCAAAAATCTCTAAGAGTATATCCTTAGCTATGTTTTTATCTTGCAATACATCTGGTAGGGTAAAACCCTGACTTTTTGTTTTGATTCTTTTTCTTAAAAACGCCTCTAAACTTTGTTTCCTCTGGTGGGCAAATTCAAATTTAATAACATTCTTTTTAAGTCTTTTATCCTCTAATGCCTTAATAATATCTTTTTCAAATAAGGTATAGCCATTGTTTATAATCTCCCCGAATTTATCATAAATCGCATAGCCTTGGGTCTTATTATAAAATTTTATAGTTATGCCATCTGAATTGTTATTATATTCTTTAAGGTCAAAATCAGAGCTTGGCTTATAGTTAAATTCAGCTAATTTTTTAATAACTTGTTTAGAAGTGCCTAAATATTCTGGTAGTAAAATGATTTTAGAAAAATCAACCCTTTTTAGAGTGGCATTTTTAAGATTTTCCTTGTTTGTTTCAATGCCTATTTGCTTTAAACAGATAAGCAATTTATTTAAAATATTGTCTAAATCGCTATAATCAATTTCGTAAATATTAGAGCCATAAACCAATTTCGGGAGTGAGACCTGAATTTCTAAAAACTCCTTAATTTCTTTTTTGCCTGATTTGCTTCTTGGGAGCGTGATAACTGGGAAGTATAAGCCGTCTTTTTTCATCTTATCGGCAAAATCCTTGCAATACTTTGAATTTACTATAAAACCCTTGCCTTGCTGGGCTCTAACGCCCTCCAGCTTGTTATTCTCGCAAATCGTATAATCGCCTTTGTTTAATTGCAAAACAACTGAATCTATCATATACCACCGCTCCTTTCCTTTAGCTTGTTTTGCTCCTTTAACCGCTTATCTATTTTATAAAGAGCACTAAAAAATCCGAGTAAATTATGTTTTGCCTCTGAAACTTCATTTGCTTGAAGATTAAATGCTTCCAGCAAGCCAGATTTTTCTAAATCCTCCGAATCTGACATTAAAAAACCTCCTTACTTTGGGAGATTTAACACAAACGGGTATTTTAGCTTACAAATTTGTTAAAATTTGTTTATATGCTATAATATTATTACTAGTAAGATTTGTGGGTTTCCCCCATATTTCTTATACAAAAACCCCTGTTAGAGCAGGCGGTTTTTGTTTTATTTAATTAACTTATTGCAAAATTGGCAATCCGCATTCTTTTATTCTGTAAATAATACTGGGAGCGGACACTTGAAAATAATCTGAAAGCGTCTGAACATCTTTAACTTCGTAATATTTCTTTTCAAAATATTTGTTGGGCATTAAATACATAGCCGTCGCCTTATCTGTTGCTTTTTCAATTAAATTCACTACTACATCTTTAGGGAGTGTGGAATTTACGATTAAGCCGTCAAAATAATCCTGTATTTTTATATCTAAGGATTGGCAGAAATGGAATAACTCGTGTATTATGGTAAATCTTTGCCTCTCAAAAGTAGCATTTGTATTATAAAAAATGCGGACAATGCTGTTATCTTCTTCATCAGACTCCCAATATCCTGATAAATCCTTTGCCTTGCCATAAAATCCAAAATATTGAATCTGATAGCCAGACAAATAATTTTCAATCAAACTGGTCTGCATAGGAAATTCAATCACCCCGTCATTGTCTTTAATTATTTCACCTATAAGCTCCTTATAATAAACAATGAGCTTATTTAAACAATAAAAATAAGCCCTTTCGCAATCAAGCGGTATCCCGTTTCTTTTGTATTGGCGTAGCCAATATTCACTCTCTACATTATGTTGTCTTCCTAAGATATTGGGCATATCTGATTATTTCATTAACTTGGTTATCTGAATAACCATTATTTCTTAAAGCATTTTTAATAATATCAGCACTCGGTCTTTGTTGCTTTTCATCTAAAATTTCTATTTTATCAATAAAATCTTTTAATGTTAAGCCAAAGCCGTCTGCTAATGATTTGCAAGTAGACAATTTTAATGAGGTATAATTCCCGTCTTCTAACTTAGAGATATACCCTAAGCTAAGCCCCGACCTTTCCGCCAATTGTGAGGGAGTGAGCCCAGCTTCTGCCCTTAATTCTTTAATTTTTTCAGCGATTTTGTTTTGCATAGTTTGTTTGAATAATTTAATTATATTCAAATTATTATCGTCTAATTACAGTATAAATCATAGCTTTCCATTTGTCAAGTAAATTTTACCATTTGGCACAAATTAAGTCAAATTTAAAAAATGCTCAAGCTGTTTAACCTGAATTTCATTATAAATATTAGCCCAGTTTAGAGTTCTAAAATCGTTTAGTAGTCCCCGCACTAGAAAAAATAACCTCCGATTTGCGGAAGTTATTTTTTTGTTATTTAAGTATTTCAAAAATAAGCCTAGCCTTTTTTATGCCTTGCCTTTATTGTTGAAATTTCTAAAATAAATATTTTTGATAATTTCATTAACTACGAAATAAGCTGCGACAATCGCTAAAATAATCAAAATTTGGTTGCCTGACAAGCTGATGAATTTAAAAATCTTTTGCCCCCAGAAAGTGAAAGGAATAATAATAGTTGCTACGAAAGCCAAACCAATCATGCCCATGAGCATATTAGACGGCCTCTTGCCTTTGAGGAAAAACTTTTTAGTGCGGATAGAAAATATAAACACCAGCTCGCTTAAAATGCTTTCAATAAACCAGCCTGTCTGTAAGATCGGCGCTCCCAATCGGAAAAAAATAACAAAGAAAATAAAATCAAAAATCGAACTAATAATGCCAAAAATACTGCCCTGCAAAGCTATTTCCTTAATATTATAATTGCGGGGTTTTTTCAGCTCTTCTTCATCCACATTATCAGTTGCCACTGCAATCATGGGAAAATCAGAAAGCAAATTAACCAATAAAATCTGCAAAGGCAGCATGGGCAGAAAATCAATAAATAAAGAAGCTATGGCAATAGCATAAAAATTTCCCAAATTGGAAGAAATGGTATATTTGACATATTTAAATGTATTGGCAAAAACTTCGCGGCCTTCTTTAATGCCGTCAATAATCACCCCCAGATTTTTACGCAATAAAATAATATCTGCCGCTTCTCGGGCAATGTCAGAAGCTTCCTGGACAACCAGGCTCACATTGGCGATTTTTAAAGACGGCGCGTCATTAATGCCCTCGCCTAAAAATCCAACTTCATTTGTTTCCTGCAAAATTTGGATAATCCTATATTTTTGAGACGGCGAAACCCGGGCAAAAACAGAAAACTCTTTGACTGCCTGTCGCTTTTTTTTATCAGGCAATTTATCAAATTCTTCACCGCTGATAACATGGCCAGGATCGTCAATCAAGCCAATTTGCCTGGCTACTGCCCCAGCCACCTCTTTATTATCTCCGGTTAAAACTTTTATTTCCACGCTTAATTTTTTCGCCTGATTAACCGCTGACTTGGTTGTTGGTTTAATCGGATCAACAAAAGAAATAAGGCCTAAAAGAGAAAGACCTTTCTCTTCCTGTTTAAAATTATATTGGTTTGGGCCCGAGTATTCTTTTTTGGCAATGGCAATAACTCTCCTGCCCTGCCGGCCTTCCTGCGTAAGCCAGGCTGAAAATGTCTTTTTTTCGCGCTGGTTTAAATTTTTGCAAAAATCAAGCAAAACTTCAGGCGCTCCCCTGACAATTAATTCTTTATCTTCCTTGCTTTTGACTAAAACGCTGTTTCTTTTTCTTTCCGGATCAAAAGGCAAAGAATTGATTATTTCATATCCTTTTATTTTCTTTTTTTCCAAATGAGAAAGCCTGGCAAATAAAGCCAAATCAAAAGCATTATTAGGTTGTTTTGTTTTTTCAGCCAAAAAAGAAGAAGCCAAAGAAGCGTAAAAAACAGCTTCCTGCGGATGAGGGGAAAGCACTTCAGCTACTTTTAATTCATTTTTTGTCAAAGTGCCTGTTTTATCAGTGCATAAAATTTCAATACTGCCCAGATCTTCAATTGCAGACAAGCGCTTAATCACAACTTGATGTTTGGCCAAACGCATGGCTCCGCGAGAAAGGGAAAATGTCGTCACTACCGGCAAAGCCTCGGGAATAACGCAAACTGCCAAAGCAATGGAAAAAAGCAAAAATTCAGCCACTTCTACCCTTGGTCCTTTTATAAAAATATTAGCCAAAAAGACAAAAACCAAAGTAATGATAATCAGCTGCAAAATAAACTTGCTTAATTTATTGATATTTTTTTCAAAACTGCTAGCTCTTTTAGTGGTGCTTACCAATTTGCTTATCTTGCCAAGCTCCATTTTTGAACCAGTGGCAATCACTACACCCTCGCCTTTGCCGCTGACAACAGTAGTGCTGGAAAAACCTATATTAGTCGCCTTATAAAGTTCTTTTTCTACTGATTTTAATTTAGAAGCTATTTTTTTTATCGGAACTGACTCGCCTGTTAAAACAGATTCATCAACCATTAAATCATTTTCCGCGATAAAACGCAGGTCCGCTGGAATAATGTCTCCGGCTTCCACAATCACAATATCGCCCGGCACCAATTCCTTGCTTTCAATAATCATTTCCTGGCCAGCCCGCCTCACTTTAACTGTCCTTTTAATAAATTGTTTCAAAAGTTTTAGTGTCTGTTCTGAACGAAACTCCTGATAAAAACCCAAAAGGGCATTAATCAGGATAAAGCCCAAAATCATCAGCGAATCCAAATAGCTCCCCAGATACAAAGCGATCGCAGACGCTACAAACAAAAGATAAATAAAAGAAGATTTGAATTGCCTTAACAAAATATGCCACCAATAAGTTTCCTTCTGGGGCAATTGATTTAAGCCAAACTTTTTTTGGCGCAAAAGAGCTTCTTTTTTGCTTAAGCCATTTTCGCTTGATTTTAATTCTTTCAGGCTTTCCGCTGCTGATTTATTTGTAAAATCAGGAAAAAACATTTTTTTATTTTAGTTTTATAAAATTGCTTGCTTAAATTTTAAAGCTTGATGCCAAAATTAACCCGTCAAAACGGGCTAAGCTTATTAGAAAATTTAAATTTATAAAGTTTAAAATTATTTTTTAATAAAAAACTATTAATTGCTCCCTGGAAATAAAAACTATTATCAATAGCTAAAAATTATTTATTTCTTTTTTATCCTTTTCATAGCCTTCTTTGCCCAGCAAGCCATACATATATTTTTTGCTTTGTTCAACGCCAGGCTGGTTGAAAACATCAATCTCCAGCAATTCCCCCAAATACAAAGCAGCCATTTCAAAAAAATAAAATAATTGGCCCAGATAATATTCATTCAACTCTGGCAAAATAATAGTGCCATTTGGCCGCTTATTTTTCATTAAGGAAACTGCCGTGGCTCTTTGTTCAATATTTAAAATTTCTTTAAATTTATGCCCAGCCAAATAAATAGCAGCCGAATCTTTGTATTTTGGCACTTTAAAATTATTTAGAAAGCTGCCAACTTTTATAAAAGTAATAATCTTATCATGTGGCCCCTCGTTATAAAGCTGGATCTGCGAATGCTGGTCAGTCGGCCCCAGGGCGGCAATGGGCGTAAGGCCTAAATTTACTTTTTTATTTTTTAAATTAAATTCATTAGCCAGGCTTTCCCCCCAAAGTTGCCGGAACCAAAAAGCAAAATTGCGGAGATAATAAGCATAAGGCATTAAAACAGATATGGATTGTTTGCGTTTTTTATAAGCCAAGTATTGGAGAGAAGCGAAAAAGAAAGGCAGGTTTTTCCACTGGTTATTTCTTTTGGCATTTTTAGCCATGGCTCTGGCTCCGGCCAGCAAGTCGCTGATTTCAAAGCCAGCGCAAGCGGCAGGCAACAAGCCATTAACTGATAAAACCGAAAATCGTCCTCCGCCAGCATAATGTTCTGCTATTAAATACTCCTCTTTTTCAGTGATTTCAAATAGAGCGCCTTTTTCAAAATTAGTTGTAATTATAAAATGATCACTATGTTTTTTATAACCGACTTTTTTTATCACTTTTTGGCGCAAATACAAAAAAACAGACAATGGCTCAATGGTCTCGCCTGATTTTGAAACAATATAAAAAACCGTTTCTTTTAAATTTAAAATTTTTAGCAAATCAGCCATTGGTTCCGGATCAACAGTATCTCCGGTAAAATAAACTTTCAAATTCTTGCCGCGGTTGGATTTCAAATTGGCAAAATCCCCGGCCAAAGCCTGATAAATCGCTTTAGCTCCCAGATCAGAGCCGCCAATGCCAACCACGACTAAATTTTTAAATTTCCGCCTTAATCTTCTGGCCAATTTTGAAATTTGCTTAACAGAATCCCGATCATATGGCAAGCGGCAAAAACTTAAGTCCGGATTATTCTTATCCGCTTTGTGTTTCTTATTAAAAGCTTTAAGCTTGCCCCCTAGTTTGGAAATTTCCGAATCTTTAAAGCCAAAACGGCCAACCCGCCTGGCTGCCATAAAATCATAATCATATTTTAATAAGGGCCTGAACATATTTATAATTTAAAATTTTTAATACTTTAGCTATAGCCAAAACCCTAAAACGCCAAAATTCCAAAACTCTAAATTAATTATACCATATTTGCGCGCTTTCTTAAAATATCGCCCAAATAATGCTATAATAATATCATAATTAATTAATTTAAACTTATGCGCAGCTTTATCATAATCCTTTTCATTTTTTTCTTAATTTTCTTGACCGGCTCTCTTTTTATTATTGATCCCCTGCTCTTTTATTTAATGATGTTCCTGGCTTTTTTAATTGCCATACTCTGCCTTGCCAATTACCTTGGCAAAACCAAAGGCTTAATAGCCGCTTTATTGCTTATCGGATTGCCATTTTTTCTTGAATACCTTTTTTTTATGTTCGGACTGCCTCTTTTTGAATCCCCCTTAATATCCTCCCTGCGCAGAATAGACGTGAGTTTGGCTATTAATCTTAACAACCTATTTTTTATCCTGACAGTGCCTTTGCTTTTCATAACCGCGCTCTTTTTTGCCCAAAAAATCAAGCTCTTTATCAATATAAAAGTTTACCACAAAACCTTTTTAATAATTGCCAGTTCAATTTTGATCGCCTTAAATTTTCTTGCCATCACTCCTGAAAATCTTATTTATAAAGACGCCTTGAAATGGCTGGTTATTGCTTTGGTTGTAAATTTATTATTATCAGTATTTTACCGTTTTAATGTTGGAACTCCGGAAATTTATAAAGAATTGCCGATTATTTTATTTTTATCGCTTTACGGCACTGGCGCATTAAGGCAAATGAACACTTTTAACCTGGTAGTTATCTTTTTACTGGCTGTTTTTTATCTGCTTATTTTATATAATGAATACAAAATCAGGAAAATCAGTTCTGCCTAATCTTTTTAATTATTTTTAACGCTATAATCAGCAAACAGGCCAAAATTATAAGCAAACTAAAAAACTGGGCCCAGCGCAACCCTAAAAAATAAGGGCTATAATCCAGCCTTAAAAATTCATTTAAAAAACGGCCGCTTGAATATAAGAAAAAATAAGCCAGGGCAATATTGCCATAACCTTGAAAATTTTCAAGGTTATTTTTTATTTTACTTTTAGCTAAACGTATTTTATGCCAGGCAAATAAAACTCCGAAGATTAAAAAATTCCAAAAGCTTTCATACAAAAAAGTCGGATGAAAATGGCTGTCAGATAAAAATTCCAATGGCCGCTTGGCAGGCGAAATCGGGATTCCCCAGGGCAAATTAGTCGGCAAACCAAAAAGTTCCATATTAAAATAATTGCCCCAACGGCCAAAAGCCATGGCCAGGGCCACAGCCACAACAATTAAATCCGCCAAAAGCCAGGGATTAATTTTTTTTCTCTTGCCATAAATATAAATCACCAAAAGCCCGGCAATCATGGCGCCATGGATGGCTAGCCCGCCTTGCCAAATTTTAAAAATATCCAGCAGATTATCCTTGTAATAATCCCAGGCGTAAAAAACATAATAAAGGCGGTCCCCGATCAAGCCAAAAATAATCAAATAAAAAGCCAGATCATATATTGTCTCTTTTTTTAAATTATATTGCCTGGCAAGGTAAAAAACAGCTCCAAAACCTGCCAGCGCGCCAAGGGCGATTAAAAACCCGTACCAATGGATTTTTAGCCAGCTGATTTGCAGCAAAATAGGCTCAGGCTCAAAATTATGCAAAAAATCAATTAATAAATTCATAAATTTCAATTTCTCCTTTTTTAAAAACCTTATTTAAATATTGTTTTTCTTGGGGCTGGTAGCTGGCTGATTTTTTTTCCAAATCAGAAAAAAACAAGTAGCCGATATTGTTTTGCTTTAAAAATTCAATTTCTTCGCTTGAGCCGTAAATCCCAGCCAGGAAATTATCAACTTTTATTTTTTTATCACTATAAAACAATGTTTCATGGTCAGAATGACTTAAATAAACCGGCTGATTAACCAAAGCTGGTATTTGTCCGCTGGTATATTCATAACTAAAAACAACCTTCTTTTCAAAATTATTTTCTTTCAGCCATAAAACAGCCTCCTGGTATTCCTTGGGCAAATAAAATTTCTGAAAACTGGCATTAAAATAATAAACGTCCCTTACTAAATTAAAAAAATTAGAAAAGCCGAAAAAAATTAAAAATAAATAGCCTAATAAAATTTTATTTTTCAAAATATTAAAATTATATTTATTTTTCAGCCATTTGAAAATTTCAGCAAAAACAACGACATTTAATAGCGCCAAAGGAATAATCAAGCCCAAAAAATATCTTCGCTGAAACTGGAAAGGCAGATAAAGCATTATAAAAGAGCCCGTTATCCAGCTCAACAAAAAAATATATTTTTCCCCAAATATTTGCCGAGTTTTTATTAAATAAACTACGGCAATGATAGCCATTACAAAAATAAAGCCATAACCTAAAAAAATATATGGGAAATTGGGCAGCAAAGTGATGTTTTGCGCTGCTCGCAAACTCACCATCTCATCGGTCTGCAATTTATAAAAATGATAAAAAACAAACGGCAGGCTTAATATTAAAATTATAAAAAAATTAAAAACAGGATAGACTCGGGGATGTTTTACAAATAGATATAAAGAATAAAAAAACAAAACTAAAAAAGCCAGGGGGAAATAATAAGGATGGAAATTAAACCAATAAAGCCCGACTAAACCGGCAAAAAAAGCATAGAAGTATTGTTTTTTTTCCAAGCTCAATAAGCCCAGTAAAAAAAAACTAATCATGCAAATCAAAGACATGATCAAATGGGGAGAATGATAAGCTGCCAAAAACATATTGCTGTCAGTTATCCATAAATCTATGGGCCAATTATGAATCCGGTAAAAAGTATGGGGATCGCCTAAAAAAGGAATCGCGTACGCGCCGATGCCGGAGGCAAAAGCCAAAAAAATCAGAGAAAATTTTCGCTTAAATTTGTCCTCAAAAAAATAACAGATAAACACATATAAAATCAAAAAAAGTAAAGCTAATAAAAAAATCCTGGCAATCTGGAAAGCCAATGCCGGAGATAAATTGAATAATCTGGCTAACAAGCCGATTTTCAGCCAGAATAAATTTAATAAGCCCTGCTCTTGAAATTCTGAAGTAAAATTATTTTTCAAAATCCAATCGCCTTCTTTGGCTTGATTTATATAAGAAAAATAAACCGGCAAATCTCCCGGAGTCAAAGCGTGAATGCCGTTATAAAAATAGCCGGCAGGCGTATTTAAATAAGCGTAAATATATGGCGCTGTTGTAATTAAAATCATTGCCACGATTAAAAAAATGACCCAATGCCACTCTTTTTTGGTAATTGACTGGATTAAGGACTTTAACCCCATAAAAAAATTGCAAATTTTAAAAAAATTATACCTAAATTATACTTTATTTTTCAGACAAAAAAAAGAGGGCCCTCGGGGAACCCTCAATTGTGGCTGAAAAAGATTTTAAAAAAATATTCGCTTTCTGCCACTTTTGATTTCTTTGATTGTCTGGCGCTTAAAAGAACCAGATTTGTTTTTGCTTTTCGGTTCAAATCGCCAACTGACGATGGCCGCAAACAATGCGACCGCCCAAACCACTAAAGCTGCTTTATTAGGAATACGGGCAATCAAGCTATATCCAAAAGGATCAGCAATCTGTCCGTATCCCCAAAAGAACAGGAAAAATAAACATAACCAGCCAACTATTGACGCCGCTTCCGAAATTTCCGCATTTTTCTTCATCATCAGCCTCCTTTTCAGCTTAAAGTTAAAAAGCTCACCTTATCCAGTTTCCATTTTTGCTAATAGCATTATAGCATATTTGGAAGAAAAAGTCAAGAAAAAATTTGCCTTATTTTAGCTAAAATAAAACCCGCTTTCTCGCGAGTTTTAATCTATTAAACCAGTCGGCTCTGAGGCTTTATTCTTAGATGTTAATATTTTAAAGCCCGACATCTTAAATAAATTAATAAACCATTAAATTAGGATCTTTAACTACCGCCAATAATGAAAAAGGCAATTCTGGCTTTATTTTTATTTCAGGCCCGCAAAATTCAAAAGCCAGCCAAAGAACAGCGCCGCAAAAACCGCATTTGATGTTTTTTCCTTTAATAGCCAAATCTGAATCCTGAATTGAAAAAGAACATTTTTTTTGACAAACCGGGCAATTTATTTCCCTCTCCTCAAGCATTTTTTCCTCCTTTTTTGAATAATAAAAACTTTATCACTTTTTTTTATTCAAGTCAATAATGGTTTTAATCAGCGTATCAGGAATTAAAGAAATACTGTCAATGCCCTGTTTGACCAAAAATCTGGCAAAATCAGGAAAATCACTTGGCGCCTGGCCGCAAATGCCGATTTTTATTTTATTTTTTTGGGCTGTTTCAATGACCTGGCTAATTAAAATTTTAACTGCCTCATTTCTTTCATCAGCTATTTGAGCAATTAATTCAGAATCGCGATCCAAGCCTAAAGTTAATTGCGTCAAATCATTGGAGCCAATTGAAAAACCGTCAAAAATCTCGGCAAATTTATCGGCTAAAATAACATTAGAGGGTATTTCCACCATAACATAAACCTCCAAATTATTTTTTCCTTGAACTAATCCATTTTCTTTTAAAATTTTAATCACTTTTTTGCCCTCTTCAACCGTACGGCAAAAAGGCACCATGACTTTAACATTGGCTAGCCCCATTTTATCCCTGACTTTTTTAATGGCTGCGCATTCCAGCTCAAAAGCCGGCTTAAATTTTGGGTCATAATAGCGCGAAGCGCCGCGCCAACCGATCATAGGATTGGATTCTTTTGGCTCAAATAATTCGCCGCCGATTAAATTGGCGTATTCATTGGTTTTAAAATCAGAAAAACGCACAATCACATCCCGCGGATAAAAAGCCGCCGCAATCTGGGCAATGCCAAAAGCTAACTGATCAATATAAAATTGGGTTTTATTTTTATAAGCCAGAGTCAAGTCCTTTATTTTGTTTTTTAAATTCGTTGGCAATTTATGATAATTCGTAAGCGCTAAAGGATGGATTTTAATATAACTAGTGATTATAAATTCCAGCCGGGCCAGGCCAACGCCCTGATGGGGCAAAAAAGAATATTTGAAAGCTTGGGTCGGATCACCCAAATTAACCATCAGATTTACTTTTTTAGGCTTTTTGATTTTTTTCAAATTTGTTTTTTTTATTTTAAACGGCAGAATGCCTTTATAAACATACCCCTTTTCTCCTTCAGCGCAGCTGACCGTAACCGGCTGTTTGTTTTTCAAAACACGGCTGGCGTTTTTAGCGCCTACAATAGCCGGCAAACCAAGTTCGCGAGAAACAATGGCGGCGTGGCAGGTTCTGCCCCCTGAATCAGTAATAATTGCCGCTGCTTTTTTCATAATCGGCTCCCAGTCCGGATCAGTCATTTTTGTTACCAAAACCTCGCCAGTTTTAAATTTGCTTAATTGCTTGGCATTTTCAATAACCTGAACCTTGCCAGTTGAAATTTTTTCGCCAATACTTTCGCCGCTGGCCAAAACTTTGCCTTTTTTGCCTAAAATATACTGCTCTAAAATATTAGCCTGGGCTTGTGATTTAACTGTTTCCGGCCTTGCCTGGACAATATATAATTTATTATCCTGGCCGTCTTTGGCCCATTCAATATCCATGGGCTTTTTATAATATTTTTCAATCAAAGCTCCCCATTTAGCCAGTTCCAAAATCTCCTTGTCAGACAAAGAAAAAACAGCTCTTTCTTTTTTATCAACCCGCAAATTCAGAGTCGCTTTATTTTTACTGCCATAAATCAATTTGAATTTCTTGCTGCCTAATTCTTTTTTTATAATAACCATTTTCGGCTTATAAACAAAAAACTCATCCGGCGTCACCCGGCCTTTGACCACGTTTTCACCCAACCCATAGGCTGAATTAATCAAAATTAAATCTTTAAAGCCTGATTCTGTATCAATAGTAAACAGCACCCCGGCTGTAGCCAAATCAGAACGCACCATTTTCTGAATGCCGGCTGACAAATAAACTTTTTCATGTTTAAATCCCTGGTCATCTCGGTAAGATATTGCCCTGTCAGTATATAAGGAAGCAAAACATTTCCTGATTGCGGTTAAAAGCTGTTTTTCTCCTTTAATATTTAAAAAAGATTCTTGCTGGCCAGCAAAAGAAGCTGTGGGCAAATCTTCTGCCGTGGCCGAAGAACGCACTGCCACATCCAGATTTTTTGTTTTATAAACCGCTGACAAATCCGCATAAGCTTTTTTAATCTCTTTTGCCAAATCAGGCGGGAATTTCCCTTTTAAAATCAATTGCCTTATTTCCAAACCCACGCGCTTTAAATTATCAGTTTTATGCTTGTCTAATTTTGTTAAAGATTTAGCTATTGGCGCATTTAATTTATTAAATTCCAAAAAATAACAAAAAGCTTCAGCCGTAGTGCAAAAGCCGTCAGGGATTCTCATTCCCCTTTTGGTTAGATTATTAAACATCTCGCCCAATGAAGCGTTTTTGCCGCCGACTTGAGGCAAGTCTTTGATTGAGATGTCGGAAAATTTTAAAATATATTTTTGCTTTGGCATATTTTTCTCCCGGCTGGAATGTAAGACTTTAGTCTTACCTAACCACCCTCAATTAAATAGCAAATGATAATGATTAAAAATTAAAACCCAAGCTAATATTTCTAATTTATAATTTTTCTCGGGCGAAAACGCCCGTCTTGATTTTTTTATTTACCGCCTCCTTTAGGAGGCGATCGACGGCTAAAGCCGTCGGTAAATCCGGATGTAAAGGGCGTTTTTCCCGCCGACTTTGGCAATATCCTTAATTCTTATTTTTGAAAACTCAAGTATATATTTGAATTTTGTCATTTGAATTTTGATATTTATTTGTTATTTGGATTTTGTTATTTGTAATTTATATTGTTATTATACCAAAAAGAGACCCGGTTGCCCAAGCCTCTTTTGATTATTTCAGTTTTTTACTCGCTAATATCGCGTTTAACTTTTTCAATAAATTCTTTAGCCGCATCCCTGCCGCCCAAGCCAAAAGCCAGGCCGCCTGCCAAAGCAATCATCACAACCACGGCTGTAAACAAAGTCTGAATTAAAGTGACAGCCACTTTTAACTGGATTAAGGCTGCTAAAACCGCAAAAATAATGATTGAATATTTTGCTACTACTCCGGCTAAGGGCGCTAATTTAGCTTTTGCGCCTTTCAAAATCCGGACTATCAAATCATCAATAAAATAACCCAAAACCAAACCAACAATCAAAATCAAAACCGCAATTATCACATTTGGCAAATACAATGCCACATCTTTTAAAAAGACTGTGAATTGGCCTAAATTTAAAATTTCAGAAATGGCAATCAATAAAGCAATATACAAAAACCATTTGACCAGCCAGGCTAAAATTTGAGAAAAAACAACCCTTGTTCCCCCTTCTTCAATTTTCTGCACAATGTTAATTTTCCTAATATACTCATCAACTTTGATTGCTTCAACAATCTTTTGAATAAGCTTGGCAATTGCCTTGGCAATTAAGACACCAACAATCAAAATAATTAAAGCTGCGATTAAATTGGGCAAATAAGCCACCACTTTATCCCATAAAAGGGCTAAAGCATCCAAAATCGCGTAGCTAAGCGATCTTAAAAAATCCATAATTTTTTAAAAGTTAATTATTAATAAAAATATTTAAATAAATTTTTATCAAGGCAATAATTCCGCCGGGAAATCGCTTTTTTGATAAAGCGGCTCGCCAATTGTATAATCCATAAAAAATGCCGGATTAACATCATCAATCATTTTATTCCAGTCTGGACCGTATAAATCAGTTGCCACTTGTTCGCTGGCAACCCACCTTAAAACAGCGTTATAATCCACTGCGTAAACTTTGGAATCTGACTGAATTTTAATCATTTTAACTCCGGACTTATAAGTCATGTTTTTACCCAAAGGTATTTGGCTTAAAATTTCTATAGAAACAATTTTAACCTGGCTAAAATCTTCATACCAGCTGTCATAAGTTCCCCGCGAAGGAAAAGGATTTCTTTTGCCTACATTGGTATAAAAATAAACAGTTTCAAATTCAGGCGCTTTAAGCAGATCGCCAAAACTCAAACCGCCAACTGGTTCTGTTATTACTGGCTCTTCTGGCGGCAATGGAACCGGGGGTAAAGGTTCGCAACCCGATGTTTTTAATTCAATTTTATCGCTTAATTTATTAGACAAATCCGATGTAGAACTGCGATAAATAACATAAACTGTTTTTAACCCGTCGCCGGCAATTAATTGCCAGTCTTTATATTCATTATAAGGTTCAAATTCCGCGCCAAGAAAATTCTGATCATTGGAAATGACCATACTGGTGGCATTGTTTGCCAAAAGTTTTAAAATTACCTGGCTTGATTCCACGCATTCTGCGGGCTGCGCATTATTATCTAAAATTTCAATACTGGTATTAGTGGGGAAAACCGAAACATGTCCGCCGCCGCCTGATACTGGCGAGCAAATATCAGTAGTATAAACTTCCAGGCGCAAAACAACTTGCGCTCCTGTGCCGCTTAAAGTCGCTGTTGAAGTCGGACAAGACGGAGAAACATTATAATCATTTGAACCTGATTGTTTAGCAATCCTGATATATTCCCCGGCTGCCGTGGTATTAAAAGTAATTGTAGAAGCATTGTCCAAAGTAATATCAATATAATTTGTTTGCACCGCAAGCTGGGTCACTTGGCCGCCGCTTTGGGCCAAAACAGTGGTTAAAACAGCAGTATCAGCAGTTAAAATTTCAAAATTAACAATGCCATTGATGGTGACATCATTAATAGCCGCTGCCTGGAAAGGAGCAGCCGCAATGGCTAGAATTATTGTTAAAAATATTATTAATTTTTTATTCATCAAATTTAGTATTAAATTCAAAAAACAAAAGACAAAAGACAAAACAAATATTAAATTTTAAATTCTAATGACAAAAAAATAAAAGACAAAATAAATTTAAAATTTTAAAGACTAAATTTTTAATCAAGTCTAAATTTCTTAATTTTAAATTCAAAAAACAAACAACAAAAGACAAAACAAATACTAAATTTTAATCACAAATCCCAAAACTTTTATTTCTTCTTGCCAGATGTCATACTGGCGAAAATTCTGGCTAATTGCAGGGCTTCGTCAATTAATGGTTCTATTTCCTTACTCAAGGCTTGATTAGTGTGTAGAATTAATTCCAACCAGTATTTACTTTCCTTAGCTTCACGCCTGCAAATTCCAGTTTTATGCAGAAAATCCTTTTTGGTTATTGTATCATTTGCTTCCCTGTAATTTGCGCCAACCGAACAAGTAGCCCTCGCTGATTGTTTAAGTAGCTCTATATTAATCGTATTTTTCTCAACTTTCTTATAAAGATCAATACAATCTTTAGCGAACTTCAGGGTTCGCTCCTCCAAATCATATTTCATGTATTTTTGTTTTTGTTTTTTATTTTTAATTTATTATTTTAAATTTATTTTGTTATTTACATTTTGTCTTTTGTCTTTACAAAAAACCAACCTTTTGTTATTTGAATTTTGTCTTTTGTCTTTCCACTATTAACCCCTTTTCCACATTTTTGTTTTTGTTTTTAATTTTTTATTTATTATTTTAAATTTATTTTGTTATTTGAATTTTGTCTTTTGTCTTTATTCACGTCCAATTATCACCAAAACCGCTGCTCCTTCTGGCGCTGTTTCGCCTTCGGGTAAAGAGCTGGCCACTCCGCCGACTGCCTCGGCAATTCTGGCAAGTTCCTGTTCATTGCCAATCAGATCAATAACCAATGTCTGCGGATAATCATATTTGGCGGCTGTTTCTTTAACAATCACATTAACATTATTAAAAGCGGATTTTAATTTATTTTCAATTTCTTCTGTCCGGTCGCTGTCCCTCAAGCTGTTATAAATGGCAAAAGGCACTGCCTGAAAATCGGGATCGCCGGTAAACTGCACTGGCCCGACTTTAATGATTTTATTGGCTTTATAATCATAAACAATCGCCATTGTGGGATAAAGAATCAAGCGGTCTTCGTTTTTCGCCTCTGCAAAAAAATCAGGTTGGCCTTCCCTTAAAGCGTCAATATCAGTAATAATAGCCATGGTTGGCTGGACATCTTCAGGCAAAGCCATTATTTTGCCCAATTGTTTTAAAACCTTGGCGTCTTCAGCAGCAACCTGCTGCTGTTTTTGAATTTGCAAAGCCATTTTAAAAGCCTGCAGATAGCCTGTTTGCCAGAGGATTAAAGCGCAAACCCCGATAATAATTATCAATACTAAAACAATCTTTAATGCCTTTGGCATGTTTTTCTTTTTCTTGGGCAAAATTTTACTTGTTACAGATTCTTTGGGTTTAAAAATTTTCATGGTTTTTAAAGTTTAATTTTAAATTTATAATTTATAACAAATGAATAAAGCAACAACAGTTTAACAATTTAACAATTCAATCATTTAACAATTTAACAGTTTAACAATTTATTCATTTAATCATCTAATCATTTAACAATTTAACAGTTTAATCATGTAACCCTCAACCACCCTTACATTGAAAATTATCTAATTGAAAATTCCAATCCCCCACTTCTCAATTTTTTAATTTTATCCTGTGCAACCTCAAACAACCTCATATATCTTTATATAACCTCATAAAACCTTTAAAAGCTTAGTGCTGCCATACATCTATACGCCAGGTCTCTGTGTCTGCTGTGTTTATTGCGCCTGTAGTTGGATTGCATGCTTTGATGGTTACTTCATTTGCAGCGCTGACATAAAAATTCCAGCTTAAATTAGCCGCGGCAATCACTCCTGATTGAGGTACACCTAAAACAGTATCAGATGTTGTAACACCACTAAATGATAAAGTCGCATAAGTTGAACAGGTTCTAGACGCAATACTATTTGTTGTTACATTTGTAAAAGTTTGGGAAAGATGTCTGGTTATAGCAGTCCCCCCGCCAATTGTCAGTGTTTCACCTGTATTTAAGACCAAATCATCTCCTGCTGTGGTCGGTGAAAGATTAGTGCCTATCCTTGTCCAATAACCGCTGCCGCCAGCGCTAATGCAATCTGTCCAGGCACCGTTTTCATAACATCTGAATTTATTGGTATTAGAATTATAATACATCGCTCCGTTTGTCTGGGTGGTTGTCGGATCCCCTGCATCTGTCTTAACTGGCAATCTTAAAAAAGTTGCAGAAGTGCCAGTAGCAGTTCCTGCCATTACAATACTGCCTGTACCTGCATTAAGATTCAATGTTGACGCTCCTGTATTATTACCAATAGTAATTGTCTTGGCATTAGCGCCAGTACCTATATTAATTGCTCCGGTTGTGCCAGAATCAAGAGTCAAAGCATTGGTTGTGCCTGATGTGATAGATATCGCTGCTCCTGATGTAACAGTTATGGCTCCGGCATTGGCTGATCCCATTGTCACTGTGCCGGTTGACGTGCCTGTGTTGATAGTAGTATTGAAATTAGAATTGTCATTTAATGAAATACCTGCTCCTGATATTGTCGCCCCCAAACTGCCGGTCAATAATTGAGAAACTGTCAATGGCCCGGCATTGGTGGTTGTTACTCCAGCCTGGCCAATGGCTACTGAAGTGGCATTGGCTGTCCCCAAATTCAAGGCTGCGGCTGAATCTATGGTCAGATTGCCGGCTGTGGTTGACCAGGTTGAGGCAGCGTTACCTGTTATTGTTAATCCTGTGCCAGTTCCCGATGATAAAGTGACTGTGCCGGCGCCAGTATATGATTGGCCGGCGGCAATTGTCAGGGTTCCGGCTGATGAAGCCAAAAAGTTAGTATTTTCCTGCCAAGTGCTTGTACCTGTATCATATCTTAAAGTTGAATTATTGGTTGTGCCTGAAGGCATAGATTGAGAAGCTGCCCAGGTCGGCACGCCACTTGCCAATGTCAAAACATGTCCGTCAGTACCGGCTGCTAATTTTGCCAATGTATCGGCTGCTGACGCATATAATATATCGCCTGTCGCGTATGTTGTCTGATTTGTTCCTCCGTAAACTTCACCAATCGCTGTTCCCTGCCAAGTGCCAGAACCTATTGTGCCTAAAGTTGTAATATTGACTGAACCTGCCCAA
The DNA here is from genome assembly GCA_011046145.1 of Candidatus Uhrbacteria bacterium. Taxonomy (GTDB): domain Bacteria; phylum Patescibacteriota; class Patescibacteriia; order CAIXNZ01; family CAIXNZ01; genus DSBA01. Next base: position 19,019 of record DSBA01000003.1, read on the forward strand.
GTTGATAAGGCAGTATCTTCCACATTGCCTAAACCCAAACTTGTTCTCGCTGTAGCCCCGCTTTCGGCTACCCAATTTGCTCCGTCTCCGACTATGAAATTACCGTCTGTCACTGCCAAGCCTGATATGTCATCCAAACCCGCGTCCCAGGCCTGCACATTTGTTCCTATATCTGTTGCGTCTAAATATCCGGCTAAACTATGGTCGCCCCAGCCAAACGCTGTGTTCCAGTTGGACACATCGCCGCCCCAAGCAATATCTGTTCCATCTGATATGATAACCTGGTTAGCTGTTCCCGCGCCTAATCTAGTTGTTGTATTGGTCGCATCACGATATATTATGTCGCCTCGCGTTGTCATCGGATCGCTA
>DSBA01000061.1 GCA_011046145.1 Candidatus Uhrbacteria bacterium
CTAAACGAGGATGAAATAAAAAGATATATAGAAAGACAAGGGAATTATGACAAAGGTGTTGATGTTACGGCTGAAATATCGCCGCCGAATTCTCATGAGTAGCGGAGCAAAGGAAACCCCGCACTCAAAAAACCGACCCGTTAGGGGCAGTTTTTTGAGTGCGGGGAGGACGTCATTTGACAAAATTTGGATTTTTGCTACAATATAAACACAGCCGTTTGACCCTAATAACAATAGGGAATGGTCTGGGAAGAAACCCTTTGCTTTGCTCAGGGGAGTAGAACCCGGCGCAGGCCAGCGTTACAGGCTTAATTGAGAGTCCTTCCAAATGTATGGTTCGACTATGCTCACCATGACATTTGTCAGGGAATCAAGGTGGCACCGCGAGTAAAAATCTCGTCCTTGAATCTGTTACTTGTTTTATTGTGGTAATGGGTTTGAAGACGAGATTTTTTTAAATCCAAAAGTCAAAATTCAAAAGACAAAACAAATTTTAAATCTCAAATTCTAGATCCAAAATTAAAATTTATAATCTATAATCTAAAACACTATAATCTAAAATCTATGCTAAGAACAAACACTTGCGGTGAATTAACAAAAAAACAAGTCGGCAAAAAAGTGACGCTTTGTGGCTGGGTAAATTCCCGGCGCGATCATGGCGGTATTATTTTTATTGATTTGCGCGACCGTTATGGCCTGACCCAAATTAAATTTGATCCTAAAATTTCTCAAAAAGCCTGGGATGAGGCTGACAAGGTACGTTCAGAATGGGTATTAAAAGTCAGTGGCGATGTTTTGGCCCGGCCAAAAGACATGATAAATCCCAAAATGGCAACCGGCGAGGTTGAAGTGGCTATTTCTGAAATTGAAATTTTGTCCCGCTCTAAGACACCGCCTTTCGAAATAGACCAGGATAAAAATGTTAATGAAGAATTAAGACTAAAATACCGCTTTCTTGATCTGCGCAAGCCAAAATTGCAGGAAATGTTAAAAATCAGAGATTTGATGATCAGGGATATTCGGGCATATTTTCACAAGCATGACTTTATTGAAGTCCAAACCCCGATTTTAGCCAGTTCATCGCCTGAAGGCGCGCGTGATTTTTTGGTCCCGTCCAGAATTTATCCCGGCAAATTTTATGCTTTGCCTCAAGCCCCCCAGCAATTTAAACAGCTTTTAATGGTGGCTGGTTTGGACCGTTATTTCCAAATCGCGCCTTGTTTTCGAGATGAAGACCCGCGTTTAGACAGGCACTATGGTGAATTTTATCAGTTGGATATGGAAATGAGCTTTGTTACCCAAGAAGATATTTTCAAAATCCAGGAGCCTTTGCTATCAGAGCTGACTGAAAAATATAGTTCAAAAAAAGTGATGTGGAAACCGTTCCCGCGTATTTCTTGGCATGAGGCCATGACAAAATACGGATCTGATAAGCCTGATTTGCGTTTTGATTTGGAAATTTTGCCTATTACAGAATTAGTTAAAGATTGTGGTTTTGCTGTTTTTAGCGATGCAGTTAAAAACAAAGGAGTGGTGCATGCTTTGAAAATTGATGATGGCGGTAAATTTAGCCGTAAGGAAATTGATGAATTAACTGAATTAGCAAAATCAAAAGGCGCTAAAGGCTTGGCTTATATAATTGTTAAAGATAAAGAACTGCAGTCGCCATTAATTAAATTTTTAGGCGATACTTTGGCGCAAAAAATTGTTAAAGAAGTCAAAGCTAAAGCCGGAGATATCATATTTTTTGGAGCGGATGATTGGAAAACTGTTTGTGAATCTTTAGGCGCAGTTAGAAATGAATGCGGCAAAAAGTTAGGTTTAAAAGATCCTAATAAAGCCGCCTGGCTGTGGATTACGGATTTTCCCATGTATGCTTATTCAGAAATAGAAGAAGGCAAAATTGATTTTGCCCATAATCCTTTTTCCATGCCCCAGGGCGGCTTAGAATCTTTGGAAACAAAAAATCCTTTGGATATATTAGCTTACCAATATGATTTGGCTTTAAATGGTTTTGAATTGACCAGCGGCGCTATTCGCAATCATGATCCCAAGATAATGTATAAAGCATTTGAAATCGCTGGTTATTCCAAAGATGATGTTGATAAAAGGTTTGGACATATGATCCGAGCCTTTGAATACGGGGCGCCGCCTCATGGCGGCAATGCACCGGGCATTGATCGTTTATTAATGGCCATTAATGATTGGAATTCAATCCGCGATATTTATGCTTTTCCTAAAAACGGGCAGGGGCTGGATGTTATGCTGGGCGCGCCAAGTGAAGTGGAACCAAAACAACTAAAGGAATTGCATATTAAATTGGATTTAGATGAATAGCAGAACAGAACCACAAATTTATTTTCACTGATAACACGAATAGTTTAAGTTTAAAATAAAATCGCCTGGGAGACTGGGTGGTTTTTGAATCTAGGGAAAAAGGGTAAAAAGGGTTGGTGAAAACGGACGGTGTTATAAAACCGTAGGCGGCACACGTTGTGCCGCCTACCAAAAATATTTTTGTGTCCGTTTTCGCCTGGCCAAGGCCAAGACCTTGCCTGCCACTTGAACTTTGCTTTTTTTTACGCTAAAATAAAAGATATCACTTATATTATGAAGCTCTCCAAGCTTCAAAAATACATACTTTTGGCTTGTTTTGAGAAGAAATATTCAAAGCTGGACAGGAAAGTTTTGCTCCATTTTTACAATTTTTATAAAAAGAAACATAGCCGAGACATTATGGTTAATTCTATTACGGTTAGCATAGACAGGTTAATTAAAAAAGGGCTTTTAGTCGGATTTGGAGAAATTACCAAAGAAAAGATTTTTATTGATAAAGTTCGTTTAACTCGCTTGGGCCGTGAAATTGCTAAAAAACTTTTAGGCGAACAAAAAAAATTGCCATTGAAAATGGGTAAAAAATCGTAAAACAATAGTAAAACATTGTAATACAATTGTGGTACCAGACTTTAGGCAACCTTATTCAACCTAATATAACCTCACCAATGTCCGCCGTAGCCCTCAGTAGCGAAGCGAAGGATGGGCGAAGGCGGATACAACCTCATCCAACCTCATATAACATCATATAACTTAATAAAACTTAATTTAAACTTATGCCAGTCCCAAAACAGATTACAAATTATCTGGACAAACGCGGCGCTAAATACGCCATTGTCACCCACAAAAAAGTCTATACTGCTTATGACGCGGCTCAAACCTTAAAAAAGAAACTGGATGAAATTGTTAAGAATTTGCTGGTTAAAACAAATAAAGGATTTGTGATTGTTCTTTTGCCGGCTTCTAAAAATGTCAATCTGCAGAAGTTAAAGAAATTAATGAATGCCAAAGGCAAAGGAATTAAGAAAATTGAATTACCCAAAGAACAGACAATGGTTCGTTTGTTTAAAGTCAAACCAGGCGCTTTGCCGGCTTTTGGCTCTTTGCATGATCTGGAAGTTTATATGGATAAAAGCTTAAAGAAGGTTAAAAAAGCAATTTTTGCTTCAGGCAGTTTTACAGAAAGCATTGAAATGGCAATGAAAGAATTTGAAAAATTAGAAGAACCGATTATCGGTGTTTTTTCCGAAATAAAAAAACTTAAAAAGCCAGTAAAAAAAGCCGTTAAAAAAGCAAAAAAAACAGCCAAAAAGACCCAAAAGCAGGTCAAAAAGGGCATTAAAAAGGCGATTAAAAAGAAAAAATAATGGATCAGTACAAAGTTCAATTAGAGGAATTTAAAGGTCCGTTGGATTTGCTTTTGCAATTAATTGAAAAGCAGGAAATGGACATTACTAATGTTTCCTTGGCGCAAGTGGCTGACCAGTTTATTGAATATATGAATTTAAAACAAGTCGCGCCGGAAGAAACAGCTGATTTTTTAGTTGTAGCAGCCAAGCTTATCTATATAAAATCAAAAGCCTTATTGCCGACTTTGGAATTGGAAGAAGATGACGGAATTGATTTGGAAAAACAATTAAAAATGTATAAAGAATATTTGGAAGCTTCTAAAAAAATTCAAAAAATTTTACGCAAAAAGCAGTTTTGTTTTGCCAAAGAAAAATTGCCGGAAAGCGCTGCTAAGCAGGTTTTTTATGTGCCACAGTCAGTAACAGCCAAAAAATTGCGCAATATTTATGCCCAAGTTTTGGAAAAAATTAAGCCAATTATTGTTTTGCCGAAAAAAATTATTGAAAAATCAATAAAATTATCAGAAAGAATTCAGCAAATTAAAGATTTAATTTTTAAAGAAGCCAGTTCAAGCTTTAATAAATTAATAGGAGATTCAGAGACAAAAACAGAAAAAATAATTTCTTTTTTGGCTATTTTGGAACTGACTAAACAAAAAATTATAAGCGTGAATCAGGATAATCTTTTTGAGGATATTTCTTTAGAAAAAATTAAAGATTAATTATAAATATAGATGTCATTAAAATCGCAAATTGAATCGCTTTTATTTATTTCCCCCCGGCCATTAGCCGTCAAAAGGATCGCGGAGTTGACAGGAGCAAAAAAGGATGAAGTAAAAAAAGAATTAAGGGTTATTAAAGAAGAATATAATCAGCCGGGCAAAGGCATAAATCTGCAAAAAATAGGCTTGAAATACCAAATGGTGACCAATCCGGAAAACAGCCAGATAGTTTCGGGGTTTATTAAAGAAGAATTAACCGGCGAACTGACTCCGGCTTCTTTGGAGACATTGACTGTTATTGCTTATCGCGGGCCGATTACCAAGATGGAATTGGAAATAATCAGGGGAGTTAATTGCAGCGTAATTTTAAGAAACCTAATGATGAGGGGACTGGTTGAAGAAATAAAGGATAAAAAAAATCCGGTTGAAAAATATAGGATCAGTTTTGATTTTATGAGGCATTTGGGCATTGCAGAAATCAATCAATTGCCTGATTATGAAAAATTAAACAGCAATGAAGCTTTAGAAAGGCTTTTAAATCAAGAGTCTGAACAAAAAAAGACGATTAGCCGGTAATAAATTATATGCTATTAGAAATTTTATTTACTTTAATATTTTTGCCTAATTTTTTACAGCAGCATGTCAATGCGGAAGATTTTAGTATTGCAGGAAATAAAGAGCAGATGGGCAATCTGGAAAAAGCGCCTGAAAAAATTCATAGCGATGTTTTAGACATTCAAATAAGCGCAAAAAGCGCTTTGGCTGTTGACAGCCAAAGCGGGAAAATATTGTATCAAAAAAACGCAGAAGAAACACGGTCCATTGCCAGCATCACCAAATTAATGACAGCCTTGGTTTTTTTGGACCATAATCCAGGCTGGCAAAAAGAATTTTTTACCATTGTCAGTGATAGGAGAAACGGCGGCATAATTCATCTGAATATTGGGGAAATTTTGACAATTAGAAATTTGTTTTATACGGCTTTAATCGCTTCTGACAATGATGCGGCAATTGCTTTAGCCAGGTCAACTGGCTTAAGCGAAGAGGATTTTATCAGGGAAATGAATGCCAAGGCGGTTTTTTTAGGCTTGAATAATACGAACTTTGCCGATCCCAGTGGCCTGAATAACAATAACCGTTCCAATGCCCGGGAAACTGTTAAATTATTGAATTTTGCTTTGGCTAACGAAGAAATTGAAAAAGCGGTAAATATTAACAATTATGAATTTGAAGTCCAAAATAAAGAAAAGGAGAGATTAGTGCGATTAAAAAACACTAATTGGCTGCTTAATAGCTATTTAGATGTCGCGGGCGGCAAAACAGGCGCTTTGGCTGAATCAGGCTATAATCTGGCAGTTAAAATTAAGGGAAAAAACAACCAGGAAATTTTAATAACTGTTTTGGGCAGCCAATCCAATTTTGACCGTTTTCAGGATGTAAAAGCCATAGCGGATTTTGTTTTTGTTAATTATCAATGGCTAGCTGAATAAGCAGGCAGTAAAATTAAGGAAATTAATTTTACTCGTTGCTTAGTTTGTTTAATTTTTAATTCACTAAAAATATGTTTGATGTAAATTATATTGAATTATTTAAAAATTTTCCGCCGGAAATTGCCATATTTTTAATGTCTATGTTGCCGATTACAGAATTAAGGGCATCTATTCCGGTTGGTTTGACTGTTTATAAATTAAGCCTTTTTACTACTTTATTTTACGCAATTTTGGGCAATATTCTGCCAATGTTTTTTATTTTGTACTTGATTGATCCGGTTTCCAAGTTTTTAATGAGAAATTTTAAAATTTTTGAAAAATTTTTTAACTGGCTGTTTAAAAGAACAGCCATTAAATTTGAAGGCAAGTATGCCAGATACGGAGCTGTTGCTTTGGTTTTATTTGTGGCTATCCCCTTGCCAGTGACAGGCTGCTGGACAGGAGCTATTGCTTCTTTTTTATTCCAAATTCCAAGGCAAAAGGCTGCGATTTTAATTATTTTTGGCGTTACAATTTCAGCTTTTATAGTCACCTTTATTACTCTTTTTGCCCGCGGGGCTTTTTTATACTTAATTTAAAATTATATGAGAATAGGCATTGATTGCCGGTATATTTTAAATGTCAAACATGGCGAGCTGGCAGGAGTCGGCCATTATGTTTATTTTTTGATAAAATATTTATTGCAAATTAATAAGGAGAATGAGTATTTTCTCTTTTTTTATAATAAAGATATTAATTGCGAAGAGTTTGCCAGCCAAAAGAATGCCAAATGCGTTTATTTTCCGGGGTTGGAAAATTTAGGCAAAATACCGTTTTTTTATCGCCATCTTTTTATTCCCCATATTTTAAAGCTTTATAAATTAGACCTTTATCATAATCCTGCCAATGTTTTACCGTTTTTTTATTTTGGCAAATCCATTGTAACTGTCCATGATCTGGCTATTTATAAAAATCCGAATTGGTTTCCCGCTAGGCAATGGTTTGGTAAAAACATTTTAATGCCTTTCAGTTTTTTAAAAGCTAAAAAAATCATTGCAGTTTCGGAAAATACAGCTTTGGATTTAATGAATGAATTCAAAATTAGCAAAGAAAAAATAAAAGTAATCCATGAAGGCGTGGAAAATTATAATAAATTTATTATTGAAGAAGAGAAGATAGATCAAAAATTCAAATTTAAGGAACCCTATTTTTTATTTATCGGCACGCTTGAGCCGAGAAAAAACTTAACCCGCCTTATCGAGGCTTTTGGCCAGTTTATCCAGTCAAATAAAAATAATAATTTCAAGCTGCTTTTGGCTGGCAAAAAAGGCTGGGATTATGAGCCTATTTTTGAAACCATAAAAAATTTGAATTTAGAAGAACGGATTATTTATTTAGGCTATGTAAATTTAAAAGAAAAAATTTATTTATTGAGAAATTCCTTTGCTTTTGTTTTTCCCAGCCTTTATGAAGGTTTTGGCTTGCCAATTTTAGAAGCTATGAATATGGGAGTCCCGATAATTACTTCAAACATATCATCAATCCCCGAAATTGTTATTGACAACGCAATTTTAGTAGAGCCCTATAATACAAAATCAATTCGAGAGGCAATGATAAGAATTGTTGCTAATCCAGGCTTAAGAGAATCATTAATAATAAAAGGCAAAGGCATTGCAAAAAATTTTACATGGCAGAATTGTGCTCAAAAAACATTATCTTTATATAAAAGCTTGAAATAAAAAATAATTAAAAAAATCGCTTTAAATAAGCGTTTTTTTATTTTTTTTAAATTTTATTTGAGCAACAGGTAAATAATTATTATTTGGGAGACAAGAGCTAATTTAAGAGGCATGATCCAGCTGATTTTAGTGTTTAGCTTGTTATGTGCCCAATAATGGAGTTTATGGGTACGACTAAAATGCTTTTTTGTAATTTCATGGATGGCGACCATAAAATCAGGCAGAATGCCGCCGATAATACCCCAAATCACGGTTTGGCTGAGAGTTAATTTTTGGAAGAAGAAAAGCAGAAAAATTAAAATGGCAGTAGATATCAAATCAAAAACAATCAGGTATTTCATGCCCTTATTTTTAAAATTATTGCGGTAAGCCTGGATTAGCGCTCGGTCTCCATGGGGGATTATATCCAAAATAAAATGGGAAATAAAAGCCAAGACAAAAGCCAATAAAGGCGTATTTACATTTTGGCCAATAACTGCGCCAACAGTGGCATGTACAGAAAGCAACATATTAAATTATTATTTTAGTTAAAATTATAACAATGATTAATTGGAAAATTAGTCCGGCAGCAAAGCTTAATTCAAAGTTTTGACTGATTAAATTATGGAAATAATCATGTGTTTTTTTTGAAAATTTGAACATTTTTTCACGCGAAATAAAATACAAAGCCTGCAGAATGTCAGGCAAAAGGCTGCCGCTTATTGCAAAAAGAACGCTGATTTTGAAAATATCTGTTTGGCTGCTTATAAAAATAATTAAAAAGGCGAGCAAGAGCAAGTCAAAAATTCCAGCCAAACAGGCATAGACAATATTATAATATTTTTTAGGCGCTTTTGTGTCTCCATGGGGTATCATATCAAAAATATAATGGAAAACAAAGCCTAAAATAAAAGCCAGCCAGGGACTTGTTATTTTTTGGCCGATTAAAATACCTATTGTGCCATGGACTGTTAAAAACATAATTTTATAGCCTAAGCCTTTAAGCCATTAGGCGTTTTTTAGGGATAAATTTAGTAGCAGGGGTGGGGATCGAACCCACGACCTAAGGCTTATGAGTCCTTCGCTCTGACCAACTGAGCTACCCTGCCCAAATAGTAATAAATATAAGTTTAGAGTGATGGAATAATAATTATTCAAAACTCAAAACCATCTAATGCCGCCGGTCGGAGTCGAACCGACATGAGGTTACCCTCACACGATTTTGAGTCGTGCGTGTCTACCAGTTCCACCACGGCGGCATATTTTATTTTAACGTATCTCTTAACATTAATCTCAATGTCGATTTCCCTTTGGTTGTTTTAAAATATTTTTCTCTTCTCATAGCATCTTTTTTTGAAAGAAATGCTTCATAATAAAGCAACTTTAAAAGTCTTTTATGTTTAGTTGATTTCACTTTGCCATTTTCATGTTCATAATATTTTCTTTTAAGTTCATGCGTATATCCTATATAAAATTTTTTATTAGCTAATAATAGAATATAAACATAATGCATAATTTTTTTTATTTTTTAAAATGATTTTGCCATGAACCACATAGGGTTCATGGCACCATAAACCTTACATGGTTTATGGTGAGTCGTGCGTGTCTACCATTTCCACCATGGCGGCATAAAGCAAATATATCTTATTTTAACTTAAAAATTTTAATTTGTCAATTTGCGGTTTTGCTGTTTTTCGTGCTTTTATAGGGTCTTTTCAAAACAGCTTAAATGGTGTAGAATAAAGGTAAGGTTAAACCATTATTATGGCTCAAATTATTTCTATTGTCAATCAAAAAGGAGGCGTTGGAAAAACTACAACAGCTATTAATTTGGCTGCTTATTTGGCGTTTTTAGGCAAATTTATTTTATTGATAGATCTTGATCCGCAAGCTAATGCGACTAGCGGTTTGGGCATTGATTATAATAATTTAAACAAAGGCGTTTATGAGACATTAATTTCGGGCCAAAATTTAAAAGAAGTTGTTTTGAATACAGCGATTTCTGGGTTTAAAATAGCGCCCTCAACCCTAAACTTGGCAGGCGCTAATGTAGAATTAGTAAATTTGGAAAACAGGGAATTCAAATTAGAACAGGCGTTATTAGGAGTGAGGCAGGACTATGATTATATCATAATTGACTGCCCTCCTTCTTTGGGGCTTTTGACAATAAACAGCTTGGTAGCTGCAGAAAAAATTTTAATACCTGTTCAGGCTGAATATTATGCTTTGGAAGGCCTGGGCCAGCTAGTCAGTACCATTAATTTAATTAAGGAAAATTTAAAGCCCAATTTGGATATTTTCGGGGCAGTTTTAACAATGTATGATAAAAGAACAAAATTGTCAGATGAAATTTTACACCAGCTTTATCAATATTTTCCCGATAGAATTTTCAGGTCAGTTATCCCTCGCAATATCCGGTTAACAGAAGCTCCTAGTTATGGTAAAACTATTTTGGAATATGACCCTAAATCAAAAGGCGCCAAAGCTTATGAGCGCTTGGCACGCGAAATTATTGATCTGACTAATTTTGGTTTCCATAAATTTTGATTTTTTAATTTATATTTTTTAATTTATATTATTATGCCCTTAGGCCGAGGCTTGGATTCATTAATTCCACAAAAGCCGATTAAAACAAAATACTCCAACGAAGATATCAATAAGATAGATGAGAAAAATCAAATTTTTGATATCGCAATTGAAAAAATACAGCTAAATCCCCATCAGCCAAGAAAACGTTTTGAACGCAGCGAACTTGAAGATTTAACCAATTCCATAAAAACTCACGGCATTATCCAGCCGCTTATTGTTACCAGATTAGATAATGATTTTTATCAGTTAATCGCTGGTGAACGCAGATTGCGGGCGGCGCAAATTTTGAATCTAAAAACAGTCCCGGCTATTATCAGGCAGGCTAAAGAATTAGAAAAATTAGAGCTGGCTTTGATTGAAAATATTCAGCGCAAAAACCTAAATCCGCTTGAAGAAGCTCTTTCTTTTCAGCGCTTGATTGATGAATTTAATTTAAAACAGGAGGAAATAGCTAAAAAAATAGGCAAAAAGCGCTCGACTATCGCCAATACTTTGCGGCTTTTGAGTTTGCCGGAAGAAGTGCAAAAAGCCATATTGGATGAAAAAATTTTTGAGGGCCATGCCCGGGCCATTGCCAGCTTGCCGGGAGAAAAAGAGCAAAAAGAATTTTTGAAAAAAATTCTGCGCGGCCAGATGACAGTCAGGCAGGCCGAGGGGCAGGTAAAAATAATAAAAGTTAAGGGGCATTCAAGAAGTTTTCAAAAAGATCCTTTGCTTTTAGCCAAGGAAGAAAAATTAAGAGAAATTTTAGGCTATAAAGTTTCAATAAAAAGCAAGGGCAGGCAAGGAGAAATTGTTATTTTTTATGATTCCCCGGAAGACTTGGAAGAAGTTTATAAAAAATTATCAGCCTTAGAATAATATGAATTTTATTTTTGTCAGTTTTCGGAGCATTGCTCTGGAATTTAAAAATACTTCGGAATTTTTTTTGGCCAAACTTATAAGGGCACTTATTTATTTAAGCGTTTTTTTAATCCCATTTTTTTTTGTGCCTTTTCAGCCTGTTCTTTTTGAATTCGGTAAAGTTGTATTGTTTTATCTTTTAGTTATTTTAGCTTTAATTGCCTGGTTGATAAAAATATATCTTTCTAAAAAAATAATTTTTCAGTTTAAGTTTTTGGATTTGCCTTTTATCCTCTTGCTTTTAGCTTATTTTTTAGCCAGTTTTTTTTCCATTGACAAACATTACAGCTATTGGGGCGGTGATTTTATAATTTTAGCTTCATTTTTGACCTTTTTATTTTTGATTCTTTTTTATTTTTTAACCAGCCGCTTTATTGAAACTTTGCATGAATTCAAGTGTGTTATTGCTAGTCTGGTCTGGTCAATTTTATTTGTTTTAGTTTTGAATATCTTAAATTTTTCAGGAATTAGTCAATTTTTTAATGCATTTTTCTTTCCGGCTGCCACCCTTAATTTTTTATTGGTTTTGGGGGTTTTGGCCAGCTTTTATCTTTTTTTAACTACTGCTTCTAAAAAAATAAGGATTTTAAACCTTGTTTTGTTTTTTTTATTTTTGGTTTTTTTGTATGTAATTGACAATCCGCATAGCTTGTTTTTGCTGGCTTTTTCAATTTTCATTTTTATTTTACTGCTTTCTTTTCAAGCATCTTATTTTTCCAACAAATTGGTTGTCGCATTGACTTTTCTTCTTTTTTTTACGGTTGTTGTTTTAATTCTGCCGGTCAGCAATTATACTAATTTGATTTTTCCCTCGGAATTAAAATTAAGCAATAATTTCGGTTGGCAGATAACAAAATCAACTTTGTCAGATAATTTTTTGTTTGGAGTGGGACCTCAAAATTTTGCTTATAGCTTTTATAAATATAAGCCGCTAGAGTTTAATCAGACTGTTTTTTGCCAGCTGGGCTTTGAAAAAAATTCAAATTTTTGGCTGGAAATTTTAAATAATTTAGGAGTTTTGGGATTTTTTTTAGTCCTTGTTATTTTTATAAAATACTTGCATAAAGCAGTTGTTTTTTTGAAAAATTTTAAGATTTTTACTCCGGGCGAGAATAAAAAATTTATAAGCTTTTGCTTTGCCAACACTGTTTTATTTTCTTTTTTTGCTTTCGGCTTGTTTTATAATTTTGATTTTATTTTAATTTTTTTATTTTTTTTGTTTATTGCTTTAGGCGTAAATTTAACAGATATAAAATACAAGGAACCTGCTTTTACTTATCAAAATAAACAGGGTATCAATTTGTTATTTTATGTCGCGCTGATTTTGATTATTTCTTTTTTGTATTTTGCTTCAAGGTCGGCCGTTGATGAAATAAATCTTGAGCGGCAGAGAATTAAAGATTTTAATTCAATTGAAGATTTTGATAAAACAGAGGCCTTATTTTATCAGGCGATAAAAAATAATCCAAGCCGCAAAGATTATCATTTAAGATTGGCGGATCTTTTACTGGCCAAAGAGATTTTTATGGCGAGCTCGGCCATGGAATTTGACAGGCAGAAAATTGAACAACAGATAGTAGATAATTTGAGTCGCGGTTTTGCCGGTGAAAGGATAAATAATTATTTTATTTTGAGGCAGATTTTAGAGTACATGGAGAAATTGGGCTTTACTGTGCGCGGTTGGCAAGAAGAAAACTTAGAAAAGCTGATTGAATTAGACCCCAATAACCCTGATTTATATATTGACCGCGCTCTGCTTAATTTTGGCAAGTATCTTTTAATTAAAGAAGGCCAGTTTGAAATTAATGATAAAGAGCGGGAAATTTTATTGCTAAGCCAGAAAATTAAAAGTGATTTGGAAAAAAGTATTGAATTGAAGGACGATTTTATTTTAGGCTATTATAATTTAGGCCTTTATTTTGAAGAGTTTGGGGATTCTGAAAAAGCTTTGGAAAAAATTGAAAAAGCTTACAGCCTTGATCCGAGCCAGAAAATTATCGTTTTAAGCCTAAAAAAACTTTATCTTAATCAAGATAAAGTCAAGCAGGCTCAACAGGTTTTGGCTAAATATTTGGAATTTCAGCCTGAAGACGAGGAAGTTAAAGCAATGCTGGAGGAATTAAAATAAAAAGACAAATTTGGTCCTGCAAAATTACAAATCTTTTACATAATATACAAAAAATAAAATTTTATAGCACCTTGGTTTCAAATTATACCTTATTTATCTCCCAAAGCGCTTTCATCAAAAATTCAATATTTGTATATTTGTAAGCTAACAATTTGTAAATTAGTAGGCGCTATTTTTTTAGGAATTTATCAATTAAAGTTCTCTTGCTAAGAGAGCTTTTTATTTTATTTCTGGCCAGGCTTGTTTTTACAAATTTAAGCCAATCGGGATTGGGGAATTTGCGGCTTTTATTAGTCAGTATTTCTACCACATCGCCGCTTTTTAAAGCTTTATCAAGGGTGGCAATTTGGTTATTTATTAAAGCGCCAACGCATTGGTTGCCAATATCAGTATGGACATTATAGGCAAAATCAATTGGTGTTGCGCCATAGGGCAGATCAATGACATCGCCATTGGGCGTAAAAACAAAAATTCTGTCTTGAAAAACATCAATTTTAAGCTTTTCTAAGAATTTTTGGTTTTCACTTAATTCTTTTTGCCATTTTGTGATTTCTTCTATCCAGTTCGTTTTTTTATTTGGCTTAAAAGAGCCTTTTTCGTCATAATACCAATGGGCAGCAATGCCGTATTCAGCATCTTCTTCCATTTCCCGCGTTCTTATTTGGATTTCAATAATTTCCCCTTCTGGAGTGAAGACAGTAGTATGCAGTGAAGAATAACCATTAGGTTTTGGCTGGGCAATATAATCTTTAATTCGGCCTTTAAGAGGCTTCATTTTTTTATGGATGATGCCAAGAACAGAATAACAAGCCGGGACATTTTTAACAATGATTCTGATGGCAATGAAATCATAGACCCGGTTGATGTCTTTGTCATGTCGCAGTAATTTTTTATAGAGGCTGTATAATTGTTTGATCCGGCCTCTAACTTCAAAATTTTTAATGCCTTCATTTTCCAGTTCTTGTTTTACAAATTTTATAATTTTATTCAGGTATTTTTCCTTATGCTTAATTTGCTCTTCAATTAATATTTTTAGCCAATTATATTCTTTTGGATATAGATATTTAAAAGCTTCTTCCTCAAGCTGCCCTTTCATTTCATACATGCCTAAGCGATTAGCAATAGGAGAGTAAATTTCCATAACTTCTGAAGCTATCCTTATTTGTTTATTGCGGGGCAGGGCGTAAAGAGTCCTGAGATTATGCAAGCGGTCGGCGAATTTAATTAAAATAACTCTCAAATCGCGGGCAATGGCAATAAACATCTTCCTTAAATTTTCAATATATCTTTCAATGCCGCGGTATTTGATTGAGCCTAATTTAGTAATGCCCTCAACTAAAGAAGAGACTTCTTCACCGAAATTTTTTCTAATATCTTCTAGGGTATAATTTGTATCTTCAGGAATATCATGCAGCAATCCGGCAATGATGATCGCGGGGCTTAATTTCATTTCCGCCAGGGTCTGGGCTGTGGCCAAAGGATGGAAAATATAATCTTCGCCACTCATGCGCTTTTGGCCTTTGTGGGCTTCTTTGGCAAAATCAAAAGCCAGGCTGACAAGTTCCAGGTCGTTTTTGGGCGCGTAATTTTTAATTGTTTTCAGTAGGTTTTTAAATTTTGTGTCTAATTCGGACATGGATTTATAAGGGTAAGAAGGGGAAAAGGAGTCGGGTAATAAGGGAAAGGTGAGAAATATTAAAATGATTACCCCTTAATTTAATTATAGAATATTTCAGCTTAACTTTAAAGTTAAAGATTGTCAAACTATTGATTTGGAATCATCATTAGGTTAAAATAAAAGTTTTATTTAAATAGCAATCTCCCTTATTAAAAGGATAACTTTAAATCCAAAAGGGAATTGGATTCCAAATATCGTCGGCAAAAAATCGCCGCTGGGAGGATGTTTTTTTGACGTTTAAAGCTGATTTTAGATAAAATTCGGGGTCGCTGTTGACAGATTTTAAAACATATGCTATAATGGAGTCAAGATGTAAGGGTAAAACCTTATTACAATGGGAAAAAGTTCCAGGCTATACGCCCGGGATTTTTTCTTTTTACAAATTTTTATCCCAACAAAGATACCACTATGTGGTCACTTCGTGACAAATTTTTTACAAATTATACAAATTAGTTAAGATTTTTATTTTGAAAGTTTTTAATTTTTCGCAGATTTGTAAGAAATTTGTATTTGTGGGGGCGTGGTCAGCTTTCCTTTTACTTTATAAAGATATGTTGATATTGACAAGATGATAATTTTATGATAAATTTAAAAAGACGCTGAAGTCGACACCCTTACATCTACATTGTAATCGGGGTTAAATCCTTCAGCGTCAATATTCGGCCTTTTTTGTCTAAAGGGCGGAGTATTGAGTCAAAAAACCGCGAGTTTTAAGCCGCGGTTTTTTGATTAGGTTCTTTTTTAGGATTTTGCCAGGTGGCATAATCGCAATCAGGATAGCGGTTGCAAGCCCAGAAAATTTTGCCTCTTTTGCTTCTTTTGACAACTATTTCTCCTGTTTGGCATTGGGGGCATTTTAAGCCGGTTGTTTTCTGAATAGGCTTAGTGAACTTGCATTTAGGATAATTTGAACAGGCTAGAAATTTGCCAAAACGCCCAGTTTTAATAATTAATTTTCCGCCGCAATTAGCGCAGGTTTCTTTTGTCTCTTCTGCTTCAATTTCTTCTTTGGTGCTGAAAAGAGGCTGGGTATTTTTACATTCAGGATAATTTGAGCAGGCCAGAAATTTGCCGAAACGCCCCATTTTAATTACCAAAGGAGAACCGCATTTTTCACAAACCAAATCAGTTTTCTCTTCAGTTAATTCTTTTTTAGTTAATTCTTTTTCTTTTATTTTTAGATTATCAATAAAAGGATCATAAAAATCTTCAATCACCGGCATCCATTCTTTTTTGCCCTCGGCGATTTTATCCAGATTTTCTTCCATTTGAGCTGTAAAATTATAATCAATAATTTTTGGAAAATGTGCTACTAAAAGATCATTGACTAAAACGCCGATTTCAGTCGGCTGTAATTTTTTTTCTTCATTTTTTTTGACATAGTTTCTGTCTTGGATAGTAGAAAGAGTGGGGGCGTAAGTTGACGGCCTGCCAATGCCGTATTCCTCCAAAGCTTTAATTAAACTGGCTTCTGAATAACGCGCCGGCGGTTGAGTAAAATGCTGGATGTTTTTCAATTCAATCAGATTTAATTCGTCTTTTTCTTTTAGATCCGGCAAAGTATTTTCTTTGACGGCTGTTTTGTAAATTTTTAGAAACCCGTCAAATTTAATAATTTGGCCATTGGCCCGAAAAATGTAATCATTGGCCTTGATGTCAACTTTGGTCTGATCCATGACAGCCGGCTGCATTTGGCAGGCCAATGTTCTGGTCCAGATTAATTTATATAATTTATACTGCCGCGGTTCAAGGTGATTTTTTATTTTTTCCGGCTCATTATTAATATCAGTCGGCCTGATGGCTTCATGGGCTTCTTGCGCGCCTTTGGATTTTGTTTTATATATTTTGGCTTGGTCAGGCAGATAATCCTTGCCTATTTTATCATTAATATAATCCCTGATATTATCTAAAGAATAATTGGACAGATTTAAAGAATCAGTTCTCATGTAGGTAATTAAACCGACCGCGCCTTGCTTTCCCAGCTCAACGCCTTCATACAATCTTTGGGCCAGCATCATGGTTTGTTTGGCGGAAAATCCTAATTTACGGGCAGCTTCTTGTTGCAAAGTGCTGGTGGTAAAAGGGGTCGGCGGCTGTTTTTTTATTTCTTTTTTTTCAATAGCTATTACCTGATAAACAGCGTTTTTTAAATTATCTAAAATTTCTTGGGCTTGTTTTTCATTTTTGATGCCCAGCTTTTTTATGGTTTTATTTTTTTCCTTGATCAATTGGGCAATAAAATCGCGTTTTTCTTTTTCCAGTTTTGCTTCAATTGTCCAATATTCTTCCTTTATAAAATTTTGGATTTCTTTTTCCCGTTCACAAACCAGGCGCACAGCGACGGACTGAACGCGTCCGGCGCTCAATCCTTTAGCGACTTTTTTCCATAAAAAAGGCGAAAGCTTATAGCCGACTAACCGGTCTAAAATGCGGCGCGCCTGCTGGGCATTGACCAAATCCATATTTATTTTTCTTGGCTGGCTTAAAGCTTGTTCAAGGGCTTTTTTTGTTATTTCATGGAAGGCTATTCTTTGGATTTTTTCTGCTGGCAAATTCAAGGCTTGGGCCAAATGCCAGGCAATGGCTTCACCTTCGCGGTCTTCGTCAGTTGCCAGAATAACTTGATTTGTTTTTTTTGTTAAATTTTGCAGTTTCTTGACTTGTTTCGCCGCTTTTTGAGGAATGACATATTCTGGCTGGAAATCATTGGCAACATCAACGCCTAATTTTTTTTCCGGCAAATCACGAATATGACCAAAAGAAGACTCCACTTGGAAGTCTTGGCCTAAAAATTTAGTAATAGTTTTTGCTTTGGTCGGCGATTCCACGATAACTAGTGATTTTGGCATAGTTTAAAGTTTAAAGTAGAAAGTTTATAAAGTTAGAAAATTAGATTAAAGGCTTTTTACTTTACAAACTTAAAAAATTTTTTACTAATTAAAATATATTACTACTATTAATAACAGAGGCTAAAAATTTTGTCAAATTGTGTACTGTTGCAGAATTAAAGTTACCTTTTGTGGATAAGTTATGTTATTTAAAGATCCAAACAATGTGGCTGTAATTTTTTGTTGAGGTGTCATCCTATTCATACCAAAACCGCCATGCC
>DSBA01000064.1 GCA_011046145.1 Candidatus Uhrbacteria bacterium
AAGTTAATTATTAGTAAAATTAAAAACCCTTTGTTCTTATCTGTCATCCTGAGCGCAGTCAAAGGATCTACTAAATTCATACCTTCTTCACGGAGCCCGCCCTGAGCAGTGCGAAGGGTTCAGAATGACAAAGGGATTTTAATTTTGACATTATGCTTGACAATTTTAGTCAAAATAATCTATAATCAAAATATCATTTCCAAACAAAGAATTTCAAAGGAGGAAAAATCAATGCTTGAAGCAACCGCTGGAGGTCTCTGCCGTAGCCGAAAAATGGGAGGATTTGGAAGGATCGAAATTGCACCGGACGTAATAAAAGCCATTCAAGGACTTGCCCCTCAATGGGAAAAATTAAATCCCAAAAAAATCCTGGACATGGTTGACAGGGCGCTGCCTAAAATCCTAAGTTCAAAAGAAACATTATGTTTCCACATCCCCGGAGGAGGAAAAGTCAGTATTCCTGTCACCATCGAAGAAAACTTGACCAGCGGACCTCTGCAAATTTCACTCCAACCTGAAAAACCAATTAAAACATTTCCGCCTCTAGTAGTGATTTAAAAAAATCACTAATCAAAATTTTAAAGCCCGGTTCATCCAAGAACTGGGTTTTTAAAAAAATAAGTTTTCAAAATTCTCCCGAACAAGCCAATCAAGTGTTATTTTGCTTGACTTGTCCGGAAGCCCCAAAAGGCTCCCGTTTTTTTATTTCTTTTTCTGCAGACTAACCTTTTCGCCTTTTGATTTTTTAACAGCGACTTTAACTGTTTTTGTTTTGGCAATTTTAGCTAATGGAACTGTAATTTTCAAAATTCCATCTAAATACTCTGCCTTAGATTTATCCTCTTGAACTTCAGCGGGCAACAAGACGGAGCGGGAAAAACTACCGCTTTTGATTTCTTTGCGGTAATAATTTTTTTCCTCAACTTCTGATTTTTTTTCTGTCTTGCCTTTGACAGTCAAAACATTGCCTTTAATTTCAATGTCAATATTTTTAGGGTCAAAATCAACAATCGGAGTTTTGACTACTAAACTGTCTTTTTCTTTATAAACATCCATGGCCGGCACAAAAGATTTTTCAGCCGGCAGCTGAAAATTACGCCAAAGTTGTTCCATGTCTTCCCAGGAATCAAAAGGTGTCCATTTGATGATTGCCATATTTTTAGTTCCCCGCTTCCGCGCATAGCAACGTATGCGCAGACTTAATTATTTTAATGTCAAAATTCAAAACTTTTGTTATTTTAATTTTAAATTTTGTTATTATTTTATCTTTTGAATTTTGTTATTTGTCTTTATTCACCTACAATTACCTTGGCCGGTATAATCACCTGCCCATTAAGCTTATAGCCGGAACTAACTTCTTTAATTATCAAATCTTTTTTGCCTTCAGCCTTTTCCTTAGCCACTGCTTCGTGCAAATTATGGTCAAACTTTTCGCCGACAGTCTTGATTTTTTCCAAACCATTATCAGTTAAAAAATCTTCCAATTGTTTTTTTATCTGAAAAACCCCCACCACCCAATTTTCTTTTATCGCTTCTTCGGGCACATGTTCAGTTGCTTTAGCAAAATTATCTAAAATCGGAATCAAATCAACAAGTAAACCAACTTTGACGAAATCAGCAATGGCCGCAAATTTTTTATCTGTTTCTTTTTTAAGATTTTCGTAATCAGCTTTGGCCCGCTGCCAACCTTTTAAATTCTCTTCGCATTGGGTTTTAAGTTGTTCAAGTTCAATTTGCTCTTTTTTTTGTGATTTAAAATTTGTCATTTGACCTTTATTTGTTATTTAAATTTTGTCATTTGTAATTTGAAACAATTTTTCATAAATTAAACACTAGCTAAAGAATTACGGATATATTCAACTAAAGCCAAATTCCGATTATAATCCATTCTTTTGGGACCTAAAATTATAAACAAGCCTGATTTTTTATCTTTTAAAAAATAACGTCCAATTACAGACGAGCAATCATCGCCAAAGGGGTTTTTAGAGCCGATTAAAATTTCTACCTTATTAATCTGGTCAAAAATCTTACTTACAACATCATCCAAATGATCGATCACTTGAGACATGTTACAAATTAAATTCTGCTCGCTAAATTCCGGCTTTTTAAACAACTTTGCCAAACCAGTATAATAAATATTATTTTTATCAAAAGCCACAATTACGGTTTCCTCGGCCAATTCAACAACATTCTTTGCCAAGCTCTTTAAAATTTGATCCTGATCCAATTTAACTTTCAGAACCTGATTAAAACTATTGCGCCAACTGGCTTTGATTTCTTTCTTTCCCACGAAATTATCAACATAAAACTGATAGCCTTTTTCTGTTGGCACGCGACCGGCAGATGTATGCGGCTGATAAATTAAGCCTTGTTTTTCCAAATCAGCCATTTCATTTCTGACCGTGGCAGAAGAGACTTTCAGCCCTGTTTTTTCTACCAAAAAAGTGGAGCCAACAGGTTCAGCAGTCTGGATATGTTCGTTAATAATCAAATTTAATAATTTTTTTTGACGTTCGTTCATAAGCTCCCGGCAAAATTACAAATATACTTACAAATCATACAAAAAATTACAATTCTTAATTATTAAAGCAACCTTTTTGTAAAATTCGTATAATGATTTGTAAATTCGTTGGGCTTTAAAGTTAATTGCACCCAAAGCCCAAATAGCGCATTTACCTTTATTATAATCAAAGAGTTAGCAGTCGTCAAGTGGGAGTGCTAATAGCCTGCGAAATACGAATCTTTTACGAATATACGAAAATTTCTTAAAAACAAAAGGGCGGCTGGGTGCGAGATCGGAAGGACACTCTTTAGAGTGTTACAAGTAGCAGACTAAAGTCTGTCTTTTCCCCACATTCCGCACCCAGCCGCCCGTATAAAGCAACCCCATCCGACCTCACCAATGTCCGCCGTAGCCCTCAATAGCGAAGCGAAGGATGGGCGAAGGCGGATCCAACCTCATACAACCTCATTCCACCTCATCCAACCTCATATAACCTCATATAACCTCATCATCCAACCTCATCATCCAACCTACTCTTTGCGTAGCGCCACCATCGGATCTAAGCTAGCTGCTTGGCGGGCAGGATAAAGGCCGGCGATTAAACCCGCGGCAATTGACATGCCAGCAGCTAAGGCAATATAAGTCAAAGATAAATAAAATTGCCAGTTAAATCCATAATAATTTATAGCCACATAACTGATTAAAAATGACAAGCTCACACCCAAAGCAATGCCCAAAACTCCGCCCCAAATAGTTATAATTATTGCTTCGGTTAAAAATTGGTTTAAAATATCTGAATATTTTGCGCCCAGTGCTTTTCTTAAACCTATTTCAAAAGTCCTTTCTGAAACAGAAACGTACATCACGTTCATAATGCCTATGCCTCCTACAAGCAAAGAAATTAAAGCGATTGCAAATAATAAAATTGTTATAACACCTGTTACTGTATCTAAAAGTTCCAAAGCTTCTTGAGAAGACATGACAATAAAATCATCTTTTGTAGGGTCAGTAATATCATGCGATTCCCTCATAATCAAAGTAATATCTTCTGCTGTTTGGCGAGCCAGAGAATTGTCATAAGGCTGGGCAAAAATAAAAGTAAGATGATCAATGCCTAAAATTAATTTTTGCATGGTGACATTGGGCAAAAAAATAACATCATCCATTGAGAAAAAACCAGCTGATCCTTTTTCAGCCATAACGCCGACCACTCTGAAATTCTGCCGCCCGATTCTTATACTTTTATTAATAGGATCCTCATCGCCAAACAAAGTTTCTTTAATGCCGCTGCCCAAAACAGCGACTTTTGCCAGGCCTTTTTCTTCAGCTTCAGTATAAAATCTGCCCTGCATAATTTCACCAGGATCAATATCAATAAAACTGGCGGAAACGCCAAAAAGCATTGTAATCTTATTTTTTTCCTTATAGCTGGCAACTTCCTGGGCAACATTTCCAGCATAATAATCCCTGATATTAGGGTGTTTTTTTATCTCTTCAGCGTCAGATATTTTCAAAGTCGTAATGCTTATTCCTTGGGCAAGGCCCCCTACATTTTCAATTGATGTATGAGCCGTGCTTGGCACTTTTATTTCTACTTCTATCCAATCAGTGCCAAAAACCGTCATTTGCCCGGTAATAAAATCTTTTATAGCCTGGCCAGCTGAAAGCACAACAATTACTACTGCAATGCCGACTGTAACGCCTAAAACAGTCAAAACAGCCCTTAGCTTATGCCGCCAAAGCGCTTCACTTGCCAAATTAAAATTTTTCTTAAATGTTTTAAACATAATTCGCAGATTTTTATTAAATTTGCCTGCACGCCACAGTTTTTCTGTCCGCCGAAGTTCGCAGAACAAAAATGGAAGCAAAGGCTGACAGATTCGCATTATTACTCATACTGCAAAGCTTCAATCGGATTTAATTTTGAAGCCTTATAAGCCGGATAAATGCCAAAAACCAAGCCAACTAAAATAGCAATTGAGCAGGAAAGCCCAATAGCTAAAATTGAAATAATAAAATCCCAGTCAAATCCCATATAACGAGCGACAAAAGAAACCAGCCAGGAAAAAAACACACCAACAAATACGCCCAATATCCCTCCGCTTAAAGTCAAAGCAATAGTTTCAAATAAAAATTGGTTAAGAATATTTTTATTTTTAGCGCCAATGGCTTTGCACAAACCTATTTCCCTGGTTCTCTCCGTTATATTTATCAGCATAATATTCATAATGCCAATGCCGCCAACCAGCAAAGAAATAGCTGCTATTGCCGCCAAAAAATAAGTTAAGGAATTGGTTATGCTGGAAAAAATTTCCATGGACTGGGTTTGCGCCCTAATGCTAAAATCATCAAATTCTCCTGCCCTTAGATTATGGCGATCCCTTAAAATAGCCCCGATATCTTCTATTGCCCGATCAACATTTTCATTTGAATCTATTTTGACCCTGGCCAAAGAAACATGATCTATGCCCAAAAGCAATTTTTGGCCTGTTGTGATTGGAATCAAGACTAAATTATCCTGGTTCTGAAAACCTTGCACTCCCAACTCCGGCATAATGCCAATGACTTTAAACTGCTGTTTCTTTATTTTTATTGTTTGGCCAAGAGGATCCAGCTCTTCAAATAATTCTTTTTTTACATTATGGCCAAGCACTGCTACTCTGGCCATGTTTTTTTCTTCATCTTCATTAAAAAACCGGCCGATAGCCACTCTTCTTTCGTGAACATCAACATAACTGGCAGTCGTAGCCACAAAAGTTCCGTCAAGCTGATTATTGCGCCAAGCCATAGTGCCTGTCCCTTGGACATAATAAGTAACTGCCAAAACATGGGGGGCGTTTCTCTCATCTAAAAGGGCGTCTATATCTTCATTTTTCAAACTTGTATTAACCGTGCCAAAAACAGAAGGAGGCGGACCTTTTTCTTCAGAAGCCCCCGGGAAAATAGCTATTAAATCAGTACCAAAACCCCTGACTTGATTTAAAATTAAGCTTTGCGCGCCGGCTCCGACTGAAATTATAATGATTACCGAAGCCACACCAATAATAATCCCGAGCATTGTTAAAAATGTTCGGGTTTTTTTTGATTTTAAACCGCTAAAAGCAATTCGGATGGAAGTTTTAAAATCCATAAATTTTTAATAACCAATAATCAAATCCCAACCTTCTTCGGCCAATAACCAAAACAATAATAGTGGTTGGTTATTGAAATTTAAAATAAGCTATTTAGTCAAATCATTTTCATTTTTAGCTAATAATTGATGCTTAACTTTAAAATCATCTACTATTTTTCCGTCAATAATTTTTATGATCCGGCGCGCGTGTTCGGCCGTGTATTTTTCATGGGTAACTAAAACAATTGTCTTGCCTTCTTCATTTAAACTTTGGAGGATTTCCATAATCTGCTTGCCGCTTTTTGAATCCAAATTTCCAGTCGGCTCATCAGCAAAAATAATCTCAGGCTGGTTAACTAAAGAACGGGCTATAGCTACTCTTTGTTTTTCACCGCCTGAAAGTTGGTTGGAAAGATTATCTTTGCGATGATAAAGCCCTACTGACTTAATAGCCTTTTCCACAGCTTCATCTCCAATATTTTTATCGCTATAAACTAAAGGCAGACGGACATTGTCATAAACACTGGTTCTCTGCAATAAATTAAAAGCTTGAAAAATAAAACCGACCTCCTGATTGCGTATCCCTGCCAATTCATCTTCTGTCAAATCACTTATTTTCTTGCCTTTATAATAATATTCGCCAGAAGTCGGCTTTTCTAAAAATCCCATAATATGCATCAAAGTGGATTTGCCAGAACCAGACGGGCCCATAATGGCCACAAATTCACCTTTTTGCAATTCCAAATTAATATCAAACAAAACCTTAGTCACCACTTCTTCATTTGCATATTCTTTGCAGATATTGATTAATTTTATTAATGGTTTTTCTGCCATATTTTATGATAGTAAATTAAACCAATTAGCGAAACAAATAAATTAATCAGCTTAATTTACTTACCTCGCTTATTTCACTTACCCAGCTCTTTATATTTATTTTTCCCTCTTATAAATAATCACTTCTTGCCCCTCATTAAGGCCGGACAAAATTTCCGTGCCTTCATCGCCTCTTAAACCTATTGAAACATTAGCCCTTTCGGCTTGGCCGTTTTTCAAAATCTCAACGTATCTTAAACCGTCTAAATCTTCCTTGACTGCGCGCCTTGGCACAAAAAGCACATCCTCTTTTTCCGCAGTAATAATATCAACATTAGCAGTCATGCCGCTTTTTATTTCCTTATCTGTTTCATCCATTTCAACCGTTACTTTGTAATATACAACTCCCTGGATTATTGTTTCCGCGATATCAATAAAAACAACATTACCTGGAAAAACAAAATCATCTCCATAAGCATCCAAAATTATTTCCGCCAAATCGCCGGGTTTTATTTTAATAATCTCTGATTCTGGCACATCAACTTTGATCTCAAAATCGCTTTTGCCCAGCATGGCGATGACCGGCTTTGCTGCTGTTGCAATATCTGTCAGGCCAAAGCCTATTTGTTCACCGACTTCATTATTAACAAAAACCACTAAGCCGTCAGTCGGAGCACGGATAATATAATCATTCAAATTCGTCAAAGCAAAATCCAAACCGACCTGAGCCTGGGCAACTTGCGCCTGATAATAAGCTATGTCCACCTGGCGCGGAGCAGCCTTTTTCAAATCCAGCTGGGCTTTGGCCAAGTTATAAGCTCCCAAAGAGCTATCAACAGCTGATTTGGAATTAGCAATATTTAATTGCTTATTATTTAAAGCCGTATCCATGCTAATTTGGCTATTTTTAAATGCCTGATTGGTTGTCTGAATTGAGCTGACTGAAGCTGTAGTATTATTCTGCTCCAATTTAACATTGCTTTTATAGTTTGCCAAAGCCAAATCATTAAAATTAAAACTGGTTAAAGAAGCTCCTAAAGCCAAAAAGGTGCTATTTAAAGACTGAGCTAAAACATCCAGCATTTTCAAAGCCTGATTTACAGCCTGATCAATATCCTGATCAGCTAAAGTATTTCGGGCTTGATTAAAATAATTTTTAGCCACGATCAATTCTATGACAGCCCGGTCATAATAATTGTCAGCGTCAACTTTATATTGGTGATTTTCCACGGAAAAAAGAGGCCTTAAATTGATATCGTCAAAAATAACCTTAATAACATCCAGGGAATAATCAGCAGCCACCAAACTTTTATCCAAAGACGTAATTAAATTTTCCCGCGAGCTTATAACCGCCTGCTCATAATTTTTTATATCTGAATCCAGCTTATTTAAAAGAGCCTCTTGATCGCGCTTGGCATTTTCATAAGTGATCAAAGCATTATTAACCTGCTCTTCGCTGACTTTAATATCCTGCTCGCTGGCTCCAGCTAAAAATTTATTTAAATTAGCCTGGGCAATCGCTAAATTGGCTTGGGCTTGCCGGACTTGAATTTCTATGGGACCGGCATCTAATCTGGCCAAAATATCACCGGCTTTAATTTCATCGCCTTCTTTAACATTAATCTGGGTTATAGTGCCATTGCCTTTAAAATTTAAATTAATCATTGATTTTGGCGAAACCGTGCCGGTTTCTGAAACTGTCTGCCTCAAATCGCCTCGTTTAACCGGTTCTGTCACATATTCGATTTTTTCTCCGCTTTTAGAAGCAAAATATATAATCACGCCGATTAAAATAATCGAAATCAGCCAAAAACTTTTCTTTTTGCTTAATTTTTTAAATAATTCAAAAACTTTACTCATATGGAAATTTTAATAATTAATTATTTTTATTTAATTATAACAAAACTGCCAGCCAATAACAAGAAAAACCTTGCAACTGGCTTCTAAATATTTCACATGAAACGCTAAAATTTTTTTAGTAGCCCCAACGGGATTTGGTCAGAACCGCGTAGGGTTCTGACCACCCCGACCCCGAAGTGGTTCGGGGTGAACCCTTTTTTTAAGAATAGCCCCTACGGGAATCGAACCCGTATTACCAAGTTGAGAACCTGGTGTCCTAACCATTAGACGAAGGGGCCAAATAAAAAAATTTATACCCGGCTTTAGCTTGCATTGGCGAAGCCATGCCGGCTTAGCCAGCCCACTAAAGTGGGATATAAATTCATTTTTACCACAAAAACTCAAAAACTTCAATTATACAAATAAAAAATTCCTAAATTTTGAGTTTTGAGTTTTGAATTTTACCTATTCTCCCATTCTCCTGTCTGCCGCACCAAAAGCCGTTTGGCTTTCATTGGTTCTGCCATGATTTCCTTAACAATTTTTTCCATTCTTACTCCTTGTGAGCCTTTGATTAAAATCAAGTCTCCGGGCTGGATCAAATTTTGAACAAAAATGCCCGCTTTATGGTTATCATCAAAACTTTCAATTTGAGATTTTAATAAACCAGCTTCTTCAGCTGCTTGAGCAGTTAATTTTGATTCCGCGCCAACTGTCACCAAATAATCAATATCGCTTTCCGCGACTTTAAAACCTAGCTCGCGATGAGCTTGGCCTGAATGCTCGCCTAATTCCAGCATATCACCCAAAACAACTATTTTTCTTTTGCCTTCAGACAATTTTATCATTTTTATAACTTCCAAAGCAGCTTTGGCTGCCAGCGGCGAGGAATTATAAGTGTCGTCTATAATTAAAGTATATTTAATGCCGGCAATTAATTTCATGCGGCCATTAGGCGATCTGTATTGTCTCAATGCTTCAGAAATATCAACCAAATTCATGCCATAAGCAATAGCAACGCTAATGGCAGCCAAAGCCGCATAAGCTGGCTGTTTGCCAAAACAATGGGGCAAAAAAATAGGCACGCTTGAATTATTATAAGTCACTTTAAAATTAGTCCCCCAAATTTTACATTCCCATTGGTATTGGGTTTCGCAAAAATCCTGTTCTAAACCGGAAAAAAGCAAGTCTCCTGCTCTGACGTTTGCGTCTTGGCCAAAACCAAAAGTAATTATCTTTGATTTTAATTTATCCCCTAAACTCATTACATTCTCATCATCGTAATTCAGAATTGCAAAGCCGTCTTTTGGCAATTCAGTCACAATTTTTTCCTTTTCTTTTAAAACTCCTTTTAAATCTTTGAACGCCTGCAGATGGGTTTCGGCGATTGCGGTTAAAACGCCTATCTTTAACGGCGCCAGATCTACCAGATATTTAATATCCCCGATTTTATCAGCGCCCATTTCCAAAATTAAAATCTTAGGATAACTTTCATCCTTAAAAATAAGCAGCTTGACAGCTTTATAAAAAACTTTCAGCCAAAGAAATAAAGATTTGCCTCCGGTTTTTTCGCCAATAATTGTCAAAGGCACGCCAATCTCATTATTATAGCTTTTAATGTTGCGCCTGACATTATATTCATAAGCCAGCACGCTAAAAATAGCTTCCTTGGCAGAAGTCTTTCCCACGCTGCCAGTAATGCCAATAACATCTGGCTTATATTTTTTAATGATTTTTTTAGCAAAAATAGCTAATAATTTTTCAATTAAATTTTTCATATATTTTGATTATTTTCTAAACTAAAATTTATTTTTACTAATATTATCTTAAAGGGGGAAAAAAGAGCAAGAAGAGCAAGGAGGGTAATAAGGGTAAAAGGAGAATTCTTAACAACCAATATTACCCTTCTTTCCCATTTTACCCATCTTCCCCATTCTTCAAAGAGCATCCGGCATAACATGATAATAATCCAAAATAAACTTAGCCAAACGGGAAAATAAAGGCGCAGTCGTAGTAGAGGCAAAACTGCCTTTTTGTGGATTCTCAAATTTTATAACCATTACAAATTGGGGATCCTTTATCGGCGCAAAGCCTACAAAAGCATGGTTTGTGCGGTTGGAATAAACTCCGCCTTCCGCAATCTGGGCAGTGCCTGTCTTGCCAGCTATATAATATCCCGGCACATTGGCCATTTTACCTTCGCCGTTTTTAACTACTGAAACAAGCATGCCTGTCAAAAGCGTGGCTGTTTTTGAGGAAATAATCTGCTTGGGTTTGGGCCTATTTGGCTGAATTATCGTGCCATTAAATTCCCTGATTTCTTCAACAATATAAGGGGTTACCAATTTACCCCCATTGGCAATGGCCGCAAAAGCTCTTGCCATCTGCAAAGAAGTGACCGTAATTCCCTGACCAAACGAAGCAGTTGCTTCAAAAATTTCACTTCGTTTTTTCAATGAACTTATATCGCCTGCCACTTCTGTCTGAAGCTGAATGCCTGTTTTTTCACCAAAACCAAATTTTTCCACGTATTTGCGAAAATCGCTTTTGCCTATTTGCCGAACCGCAAAAATAGTGCCAGTATTCAGGGATTTTTCCAAAACTTCTGTCATTGTTTTTTTGCCATGAGCCTGTTTATCATGGTTTCGGATAGTAAATTCGTCTATTTTCACAAAACCTTCGTCAATATAAGTTGTTTCCGGGGTTATGACTCCCAGATCCAAACCAGCTGCCATGGTAATCGGCTTAAAAATTGAACCAGGTTCATAAGCCTCAAAAATTGACAAATTATTAAAAGCGCTTATATCCCCTGTCTTGCCATATTCGTTCGGGTCAAAATCCGGATAAGAGCACATGGCTATAATCGCGCCGGTTTCAGGATCCATAACTATTGCTGATCCGCTTTTGGCTTCTATTAATTGGGCATGTTCTTTTAATTTTGAACAAACTTCAAACTGGATGGTCTTATCAAGGGTTAAGACAATATCTGCTCCGTCTTTAGCCCGGACAAATTTCTTATCGCTAATGGATATCAAACGGCCAGAAACATCTTTTTCAGAATGAATTACTCCCTGCTGGCCAGCCAATTCTTTATCAAAATAGCCTTCTATCCCATAAAGCCCTCTTTTGACGCCTTGATTGTCAAATCCTACAAAACCCAAAACATTAGCGCATATATTTTTTTCCGGATAAAACCGAAAAGTTTCCTTGGTTGATTTAATGCCGGTTATATTTAATTCCTTAATCATCTCCACTTTACTGTCTTCAACTTTTTGTTTCAAAGGTTCGTAAGCAGACTCTTTTTTAGAAAATCTAGAAATTAATTGTTCCTTAAAAGCTTCTTGTTTTTCCAAATCAGGCTCTAAAATCGGGGCTAATAAATCAGCGACTTCCAAAGGATCCTTGTTCATATGCCTTGGCTGGGCATAAACAAGATTATAATCTTTATTAATAGCAACGGGATACAGGCTTTCCTGCCTTGTCAGCAAAGAGAGTGTTTTATCTTTTAAATAAATAGAGCCCCTTTGCGGAAATAACTGCTGATAAATTTCATGCTGGTCAGAAGCCAAGGCATAATAAAAATCAAATTTTAAAATTTGAAAATCAAAAAGTTTGATAATTATTAAAAAGCTTAAACAAGCAAAAACAGCCGCCAAAAATTTTATGCGTGGCTCAAAGTTATTCTTACGATGAAAACTTTTTTTTCTTTTCCAGCGAGTTAAGTCTATCATGCTTATATTTTAGCAAAAATTTATTACAAAAAAAAGAGCGATTTATTTTAAAAACCGCCTTTTTCATTTCACTACCAAACTAGAAAATTAATCCTGATCGTTTTTTTTCTTATTAAAAGATCCAAAAGCCCTCAAAATCTCCAATGGCATGGCAAAAACAACCGTATTAGACTGATCAGAAGAAATATCATTTAAAGAATTTAATGTCCTCAAATGCAAAGCTCCTGACGCTTTGGATAAAATTTCTCCTGCTTTAGCCAAATTTTCAGCTGCAATAACTTCGCCTTCTGCTTTAATAATAACTGCTCTTCTTTCTCTTTCAGCTTCGGCCTGCTTAGCCATGGTTCTTTTCATTTCTTCCGGCAAAACAATGTCTTTTAAATCAACTGAATCAACTTTAATACCCCAAGGATCAGTTAATTTATCAACTATTTCCTTAATTCGATCAGAAATTTGGTCTCTTTGGCTTAATAATTGATCCAAATCAACCTCACCAGCCACATTCCTCATTGTTGTTTGGGCCAATTGAGACACAGCATAATAAAAATTTTCCACTTCAATAATTGCCTTAGCAGCATCAATTACCTTGTAATAAATAACTGCATTGATCTGGCAGGAAACATTATCTTTGGTAATCGCTTCCTGATTTGGCACATCAACAGCTTTAACCCGCATATCAACTTTAACCATTTTTTGAAAAACAGGAATCACCAAACGCCAGCCCGGCATTTTGGTTCCGGAATATTTACCCATAGTAAACATTACTCCCCTTTGGTACTGATTAACCTGCCTTAAAACCACCGCCAATAAAATAACAATTAAAACAAACGGCCATAAATAAGCCATAATTTTAAAAATTAATAATTAATAAATAAATTTATATATAAACTTATACAAAGCAAGTGCCTGATAAATATTTGCGGATTCATATTCTGCTTATTCAAAATGCGAGGAATCCATCTCAACCCATTTTTCACCGGCTTCATCCCATTTGTAGGCGAAAAAAGTCCTGACTTTTTCGGTTTCAGAGGTAATATAATCAACTTTGGCGCCCGTGCCCATGCGTTTGGAATAATGAGTTTTTTTGCCAACAACCAAAGGCTTGACCACCATTTCTAATTTTATTTTGCCTAAAGGCCCGTTAAAAACCAACTCCTCACAAGTCCCCTCGCCTTGCTCGCCTGACAATTCAAAAACCTCGTTTGACAGCACCTCAAAATTCTTATTAGCCATTTCTTTGATTTGTTCCCACTTGTCTGGTGACATAGTATGCTTAAACGCAGATTTATCTTCACAGATAAACACTGATTATGAATTATAGGTTAGATTAACCACTAAATTATTATCGCGAAATTACACAAAAAATTTTGTGTTCTTTCGTGAATAAATTTCGTGGTTCAACCCTTCCTTGAAAAAACACAACCGCAATATTCTTGCCTATACAATCCCAATTTCACTGCCAGCCAGTCACTGATCTGCGTTCCGAATTTTTTCTTAAAATCCTGATCCCAAAATTTAATTCTATGCTTACTTTCCACTTTACGCCCTATGCCTAAAACTTGCAAGGAATTTTTCTGGCGTCCCATGGTCAGAGTAGTGCTGAACCAGCCATAGCCATTGGCTTTAGCATATTCAGCTGTTTTATTTAAACGCAAACTAATGCACAAATCGCAGCGAAAACCTTTTTCAGGCTCTTGTTCATAACCTTTTATAAATTTCAACCAATTTTGAGGTTGGTAATTCTCTTCAATATAGACATTTTTTTTGCGGCGACAAAACTCCTTAACCTCGGCTAAACGCTGCATGTATTCGTCTTCGGGAAAAATATTGGGATTATAAAAATATACAGTTAAGTCGAATTTATCCCTCAGCTGATTAATAACATAAATGCTGCACGGCGCGCAGCAAACATGAAGTAATAATTTTTCTTTCATAAAAATTTTAATAGGCGAAAATGCCTGTCTTAATATTACAGGAGGCTTTCTTGTCCGCCAGAGCTTTAGCGTAAGCGGAAGCCTCCGTACGACCCACGGGGCCTAAAGGCCCCTATAATAATTCCTAGGGCATTTTCGCCCCTCGCCTTTCGTATTATTTGGTGATAAAAATTTAGTGGTTCCAATATCCCTATTTTTTCATCAGCCAATTAGTAAACCATGAGACCAGCCACATAATCAAAGCTCCCCAAAAAGCTGCTTTAAAATCAGCCACCACAAAGCCTTCAACAATAGTGCTGGCAAACCAGAACAAAAAAGCATTTATTATCAGAGTGAAAAGCCCCAAAGTTAAAATATTAACCGGCAAAGTCAAAATAAATAAAATGGGGCGAAGCAAAGCATTAATTAAGCCCAAAACTAAAGCTGCCACCAAAGCAGCATAAAGTCCGGTCACGCCAACTCCTGGCAAAAAATAAGCAATGCCAATGATGGCAAGGGCATTGATGATCCAACGAAGAAGTAAAAACATGGATTTTAAGATTAAATATTTATTAAATAACAAAATTCAAATAACAAAAGGCAAAATAAATCCTAAATCAAAAAAACAAAAACCAAATTTTTTATTATTTAAAATTTTAATTTTGAATTTACTTTGTCTTTTGAATTTTGTTTTTTGAATTTTCAAATTACTTAAAACACTTTCTACCTTTCAGCTTTTCCGGCAAATAGTTCTGTTTTTCTTTATAATCAAAATCCGGTGAATATTTATAATCTTTACCATAATTTAAATCTTGCATCAGCTTGGTCGGCGCATTGCGCAAATGCAAAGGCACTGGTTCGTTGGGTAAATTTTTTATATCATTTTTAACCCGCCCTACCGCAATATAAAGCTTATTGCTTTTTGGCGCTTTAGCCAGATACGCCACGGCCTGCGCTAAAATCACATCACATTCAGGATAGCCGAGAAAATGGCAGGCTTGATACGCGGAAACAGCCTGCACCAAAGCCTGCGGGTCAGCCAAACCAATATCTTCAGAAGCAAAACGCACCAGGCGCCGCGCAATATACAAAGGATCCTCGCCTGATTCAATCATCCTGCCCAGCCAATATAAAGCCGCGTCAGCGTCAGAACCGCGCATTGATTTGTGCAAAGCTGAAATTATATTGTAATGCTGTTCACCAGCTTTATCATAAATATAACTTTTTTGCAGAGATTCTTCAATAATCTTTTTATCAAGATTGATAAAGCCATCTTTGTCCGGCTTTAAAGAATTTACTGCAAATTCTAAAGCATTTAACGCAATACGCGCGTCGCCATTGGCCATGTGGCTTAAAAAATCCAAAACTTCATCTGATATTTTTATTTTAAAATTGCCTAAACCATGTTCTTTGTCAGCCAGTGCATTTTTAATAATCTGTTTTAATTCATCAGCAGTTAAAGGCTCCAAAACAAAAACCCGACAACGCGAAAGCAAAGCAGAATTGACCTCAAAAGAAGGATTTTCCGTGGTGGCTCCGATTAAAGTGACAATACCTTTTTCAACATAAGGCAATAGCGCATCCTGTTGGCTTTTGTTCCAACGGTGTATTTCATCTATAAATAAAATAGTGCGCTTGGCCTTAAATTTTTTCCTTTCAATAGCGTCTTTAATCGTCACTCTTAATTCTTTAACTCCGCTGGTGACAGCTGAAAAAAGCGCAAAAACCGCCCGAGTTTTTCGGGCAATAATTTTGGCTAATGTTGTTTTGCCAGTGCCTGGCGGACCCCAAAAAATTATTGAAGGTAAATTATCGCTTTCAATAGCTCGACGCAATAAAGTCTTTATGCCTACAATTTGTTCTTGCCCCACAAAATCAGAAAAATCCAAAGGTCGCATTTTATCTGCCAAAGGCGCTTCTTTGTTTAAATTTTGGTCAAATAAATCCATATTGTTACTAATTTATGCCGCCTGTGGCGGCATCCCTGCCAAAGGCGAGACTAATCTTTTACTAATAATACGAATATACCCTTTTTCAGCCAGAGACTGATTAGCCTTTGGCTGATCCTCTTTTTACTCAGTTTCCCCATCTCTATCAGCTTAACCAAAAATCACCGACAAAACAAGACTCCGTAAAAAACAATCAGAAAAAATTTTTAAAAAAAAGCGCGCCTTGACTTTTTTGTCTTAGCGCGCAAGCTTAAGGGAATGTTTTCAGCTCCAATGCATTACTGGATTTGTTAATACTAATGAACCCCAAAGTTCGACTCCTGCTTGAACAGCTTCGGATTTCAGAATCTCCGTTTTTATATTATCTTCAGGAAAATCGACTTCTACTAATGGCTGACTGCAAAGCAGATCAAAGCAATCTTTTGGCTCAACCAAGGTAAACGGCTGATCCATGCCTTGGCTAATGACCCCAAAAGCATCCATCAAACCTGGGGTCATTAAAAAAATCCGTGTTTTTTTCAATCCCATTACAATCCCCTCCTTTGCTATTAAAAATTATAGCCTAACACAAAAGCAAATTCGCTTTTGACTTTCTTTCATATAATTATACCATAAAATTTAAAAAAAGGCGCCTTAATGTATAGTTAACAGTCAAGGGTAACACTTTTAATAAATTTTTCATGTGGAGTTAATCCATTAATGGATAAATGAATCCTTTCATAGTTATAGAAATTTAACCATTCAATTGTATTTTTAAAA
>DSBA01000044.1 GCA_011046145.1 Candidatus Uhrbacteria bacterium
CAATTTATCTAGGAGAATACGTCTGGAGATATAATAACAGAAATTTAAATTTAAAAGAACAGGAAAAACGCTTATATAAGCTAATTATTAACGATTAATTGGTCCGAAAATCGGACTTTACCCCAGGAAATTAAAAAAGCCAGCAATTTAGAGAATTTCTCCGGCCGGATTTCTGATCCAGCGGCAATAATAAAAATCAGTCTCAATGGACAGCTATTGCCGGATTTAAAGCCTAAAATTGATTTGAAAACCGGCGAGTTTGCTTTTGCTTTGGAATTAATTGAGGGTGCTAATTTAATTCAGGTGGAGGCTGAAAGCAGTTTTGGCCCTGTCGCTAAGGAAACAAGGATTGTTCATTATCAGACGGTTGGCATTAAAGACCCTGAAACTAAAAGTGGAATTAATCCTATTTATTATGCTATTGGCATTTTATGTTTTTTAGCTTTGATTTTAATTTTTGCCATTAGCAATTTGGTTAAAAAAAAGTAATTGTGGTATACTTAAAGCAGTAGGAATTTTTTAAAAACAGAAGCATTTTTATCCAGATAATACCTTATGAATTTTATATTTTTAACTTTATAACTATTATGATAGAAAACTCCAAAGATATTTTGTATATAGTATTGGCTTTTGCTGTTTTATGGTTGGCGATTTTTATGGCTTGGGCTATTTATTACATGGCCATGATTTTAAGAGAGATAAAAAAAGCCATGACAGATGTCAGAAAAAAAATAGAATTATTGGAAAAAGTTTTAATGGTTTTTAAAGAAAAATTAGAAAGCACTTCCAGTCATGTGAGGTTATTGATTGAAACAGCAATTAATGTGGCAGAATTTATTAAGGACAGGAAAGAAGAGAAAAAGGGGAAAGGTAAGAAGAAATAAAAAAACAGACTGATTTAACATTATAGAGGACTTTAGTCCTCGCACGGCCACTGAAGTGACCTGTAATATTAAGACAGTCTGCTTTTTATTTTGGTTGGAAATATTGCCATTTGCCTTCGGATAGATCGCCCAGTTGCCATTTGTCAATTTTTATTCGTTTTAATTGTTTAATTGGGTATTTGAAATGTTCAAATAGTCTGCGAATTTCTCTTTTATGACCTTGAGTTAAAATTAAATTTACTGAAGTGGGGGAGTTAATTTTATAATTTTTAATTTTAAGCAAATCGCTTTCATCTTGAAGGCCTTTTTCCATTTTTTTTAAATCCTGTTCTTTTATTGGTTTGGTCGTTTTGACTTGATATTCCTTTTCAACTTGAAATTTGGGATGGGTTAATTGATGCGCCCAGTCGCCATCATTGGTTAAAAAAATCAAGCCTTGAGAATTTTTATCTAATCTCCCGACTGGAAAAATTTTTTCCTTGATTTTAATCAGGTCTAAAATTCTTTTTTCTTTTTTAAATTTTTTTGTGGTACAAGTATAGCCCTTGGGCTTATTTAACATTATATAAATAAATTTTTGCAGCTGGACCGGCTTATTCTGGCAGTAAATTTTATCTTTGCTGGGGTCTATTTTGGTGCCCAATTCAGTAATTATTTTGTTATTAACC
Organism: Candidatus Uhrbacteria bacterium; assembly: GCA_011046145.1. GTDB lineage: Bacteria > Patescibacteriota > Patescibacteriia > CAIXNZ01 > CAIXNZ01 > DSBA01. Next base: position 1,553 of record DSBA01000044.1, read on the forward strand.
TTAATTTTTCCAGCCAAAATAAGTTCTTCGGCTTTACGCCGAGAAGCCAGACCGCAATCTGCTAAATATTTGTTTAAGCGAATTAGCATGATTTAATTGTAATTGATTTTAAAGCGATTGACAATTTGCGAGAGCGAAAACGGCCGGTGTTTTACACCGTAGGCGAAACGACGTCGTTTCGCCTACAAAACAATATATTTGGGCCGTTTTCGTTATAAATTATTGACAAAATTATTTTTCTTGTCTAAGTTTAATTTAAGGTTTTTTAAAAGGAGAGAATTGAAATGTTTGAGTTGATGGTTTTTGTGTCGATTATGGTCGGTTGCATGGTTTTTGTGTCGATTATGGTCGGTTGCATTGTTACTGGCATCATCTTGCGCAAGATGTATTTCAAGCGCGATTGCGAAAACGAGATGATTGCCGGAGTCTGCGCCGGCTTGGCGAAAACAATGAATATACAGCCTTTTTGGGTGAGATTGGGATTTTTTTTGACAGTAATTCTTTTTGGCTGGAGTCTAGTTCTTTATTTGGTGCTTTGGATAACTTTACCGGAGGAATAATGTTTTTTTCATCAGAACGGGGAATTCCCCGTTTTTTATTTTGGTAAAGCTAATTTATGGATTTATGATCAAACATAAAAATAAATTATTTTTCCTTGATTTTTAAGCTTGAAAATGATAAATTTAAACTGGATCTAAAGTTGTTTTTTATCCAAATTTAGCGCTGCGCTTATGCTGGAAAAAGCTTGCTTATCTTTGATTATTTACGGCCGCGTTCATGGGGTCTTTTTTCGTTTAAAAACAAAGAGAAAAGCAGAAGAACTAGGTCTGACCGGTTGGGTTAAAAATAATGCTGACGGCACTGTTGAAATTTTGGCTGAAGGCAATAAGCTTGATTTGGAAAATTTACTTGAGTGGTGTAAAAAGGGCCCGCGCTTGGCTAAGGTTGAAAAAATAAAAATAAGATGGCAGCCGTATACCGGGGATTTAGAACGTTTTGAAATTATTTAGAAAGGGGTAAAAAGGGGAAGACGGGTAAGAAGGGTAAAAAGGTAATGAAAGTTTATTTAATTTTTAAATTTGTGCAAGATTTGTAATTTGATATGAGCTATGCATTTAGATAAATTTACAGAAAAAGAAAGAAAAAAATACAGAAGAAGAGAGATAATCCCAGGCTTGATGATTTGGGCTACTTTTATTGGTTCAATCAGCCTGTCTTTTATCAAGCCGCTTTGGGTTATTTATTTTATAATCCTTTTTTGCTTGTATTGGGTATTAAGGCTGTTTTATTTTGTTTTTTATAATATTGTTTCAGCGTATATGTTTAATAAGGAAATTAAGGTTGACTGGAAGAGCAAACGCGAATCCTTGTCTAATTGGCAGGATTATTACCATTTGTTTATTCTGCCGACTTATTCGGAGCCTTATGAGGTTTTAGAAACTTCTTTGGACGGTATTTTGGCCTGCGGTTATCCAAGCGATAAAATTATTGTGGCTATTTCCTGGGAGGAAAGGAAAAAAGAAGTTTATGATAAAGTCGAGCCGTTAATCAGGCAGAAATACGGCGATAAATTTTTTAAATTATTAACTACCTTGCATCCGGATGGTTTGGTCGGAGAGTTGAAGGGCAAGGGTGCCAATGCCAATTGGGTTGGCTGGAAATGCAAGGAATTAATTGATCAGCTTGGCATTCCTTATGAAAAAATAATTGTTTCGTATTTTGACTGCGATACACAGGTTCATCCAAAATATCTTGATTATCTGACTTATCGTTATAGCACGCGTCCAAATCCGACCCGTTCCTCATTTCAGCCCGCTGTTTTGTATAATAATAATATCTGGGAGGCTCCGGCTCCGATGAGAATAACAGCTTTTTCAACTGTTTTTTGGCTTTTGGCAGAATTAATGAGGCCGGATCGGCTTTATACTTTTTCTTCGCATGCCATTAGTTTTAAAGCTTTGGTTGATGTTGGATTTTGGGAAAAAGATATTGTCACAGATGATTCCCGCATTTTTTTGCAATGCTTTATCCATTATAATGGCGATTATGAGGTTACACCTTTATATATACCCGTTTCTATGGATACGGTAATTAGCGAAGGTTCAATGTGGAACGGTTTTAAAAATTTATATAAACAACAGCGTCGCTGGGGTTGGGGGGTGGAGCATTTTCCTTATATGCTTTACCATTTTCGCAAAAAAAGAGACTTGATTCCTTTTAAAACCAGGGTTAAATACATCTGGAATTTGGCTGAGGGCATGTATTCCTGGGCAACAGCGCCTTTATTGCTTTTTGTTTTAGGCCGTTTGCCTTTATATGTTTCAGGACCTGATGTTAAATCCACTGTTATTGCCCAAAACGCTCCTTATGTCCTTGAATTTTTAATGACCATAGGCATGATTGGAATTTTGGTTTCTGCTATTTTAAGCATTAGATTATTGCCGCCTCGCCCCAAACAAGAGCCAAAATACAAATGGCTGATTATGTTTTTGCAATGGATTTTATTGCCTATTAATATTGTTGTTTTTGGCGCTATTCCTGCGGCTGAAGCCCAGACCCGCTTAATGCTAGGAAAATATCTTGGTTTTTTTGTAACGCCTAAAGCTCGCAAATAGAATTTTGGTACTAAAATTCTAAAGCGCTAAAATTCTAAAACACTAAAAATTTTTATGTCTAAATTTTCCATACATCTAGTCACCTGGAATAGCCAAAAATATATTGAGGAATGTTTGAATTCAGTTTTAAAACAAACATTTACGGATTATTTGTTATTAATTATTGATAACGGTTCTTTTGATCAGACCGCAAAAATAATCGAAGATCAATTTTTGCCAGTTTTGGGTCAAAAGGCCAGATTTATTAAAAATAAAGAAAATATAGGCTTTGCCAGGGCGCATAACCAGGCGCTTTTATGGTCTAATTCGAAATATGTCCTGCCTTTAAACCATGACGTGGTTTTGGCTGGTAATTTTTTAGAAGAAGCTGGCAAATTTTTGGATGAAAATCCAAAGGCAGGTTCAATTAGCGGCAAGGTTTTAAGGTGGCAGTTTGAAAATTCAGAAGACTTGAAAAAGAGCCATAAATCTGATATAATCGACTCATTAGGCCTTAAAATTTTTAAAAACCATCGTCTAATAGAATTTGGCGGGGGCGAAAAAGACAGGGGCCAATACGATAAAGTTCAAGAAATTTGGGGCGTAAGCGCTGCTTGTCCAGTCTACCGCCGCAAAGCCCTTGATGATGTGCGTTATAAAGATGAATTTTTTGACAATGATTTTTTTAGCTATAAAGAGGATGTTGATCTTGCTTATCGCCTAAGATGGAGAGCCTGGTCCAGTTTTTACCTGCCCCAAGTGGTTGCTTATCATGATCGCAGCGCAAAAAGCGCTGAAAAAACAAAAGGTTTAAAAGTAATAAGCTTAAGGGAAAACAAGGCTAGATTTATCAATTATCATTCTTATAAAAATCACATCTTTGTTTTAATTAAAAATTTAAGCCCCAAGATTTTCCAACGATATTTCCTTCACATTTTGTTTTATGAATTAAAAAAATTCATTTATATTTTATTTTTTGAACAGTCGACATTGCCAGGCTGGAAAGAAATTTTTGTTAAAATAAAAATAATGAAGGCAAAGCGCAGATTTATCATGAAAAATCGGCTGATTAAAGATGATCAAATTAAAAAATGGTTTGCTTGATTACAAATTTTTTCGATAAAGGTTTGATTAGTCAGTTTTAAAACAACATGGATCTCTCTATTATAATTTTAAATTACAAAACCAAAGGTTTGGTTAAACAGTGCATTAGAAATGTCAGAGTTTCAACCTCTAATTTGAGTTACGAAATTATTGTGGTTGATAATGGCTCAAATGACGGCATTGAAACGATGATGAAAGAAAATTTTTCTGAAATTAAATTTATCCAAACCGGTAAAAATTTGGGATTTGCCGCTGGCAATAATATCGGAATAAAAGAAGCTAATGGCAAATATGTAATGCTTTTAAATCCAGACGTGACGGTTTTAAACGGTTCAATTGAAAAAATGGTTAATTTTATGGAAAACAACCCTGATGTTGGTTTGGTTGGTCCTAAATTGATTAATCCTAATGGCAGTTATCAAATTTCCTGCCGTACTTTTCAAACTCCCAAGCTGATTTTTTATCGCAGGACGCCGCTAGGCAGATTGCCTTTTGCTAAAAAACAATTGGCAGAGCACCTAATGCTTAATTTTGACCATCAGGATAATAAGGCGGTTGACTGGGTCATGGGCGCCTGTATGATTATTAGAAGTTCTGCTTTGGAACAGGTTGGTTTACTGGATGAAAGGTTTTTCTTTTATGTTGAAGATATGGACTGGTGCCGCAGATTTTGGATGAATAATTATAAAGTTTATTATTTGGCAGAGGCTGAAATGGTTCATTTGTACGAAAGGGCTTCGGCGGCAGACAATTGGAATTTTTGGAATTTGAATAAAATGACTCGCTGGCATATTTCTTCCTGGATAAAATATTTTGCTAAATATTTTGGCGTTAAGCACACTGGCCGTCATTAATAATATAATAAAAAAATAATTTTTCCGCCAAAGGCAGAGTGTCTTTCGGCAGTGATGATTTTCAAACTAAGACTTTTAAATTTTAGATTATGCCTATCCCACAATTTGAAAAAATTGAAAAAAAACAGCCAGCCGGGACCGATGCTCCGACTTCTCCTGATTTTACAAAAATTGCTGAAAAACCACGCCGTTCTTTGGCCAAAGATAGGCTTTTTTTCGCTGGCAAAATTGTCTTGATTTTTCTTTTTGTAATAATTATTTTTTGTTCTGTTTTGGGAGTTTTATATTATAAAAATTTTAAGCAGGCTTATAATTTGTCTTTTGCAGCCAAGGATAATTTAGAATTATCCATTCATAAGGTGATTAATCGGGATTTTCAAGAAGCGGCAAGTTTAATTAATCAGGCTAATTCAGAATTTGGGCAGGCTAAGGAACTTCTATACTCTGTTACAGTTGCTCGCTATATTCCTTATGTTGGCAGGCAGTTAAAAGCAGTTGATCAGCTTTTGATTGCCGGACTTAAATTAACAACCAGCGGTGAAAAAGTTGTTTTATTAATTGATGAAATTACAGCTCCTTTGCAAAACGAATCCATTTCTTATGCCTTGATTACATCTGAACAGAAAAAGGACATTTTAAATAAAATTGCGGAATCAGAAGATTTATTGCTTGAAGTTCAGCAGGAAATTGATGAAGCGGTTTTGGCTATTGAAGCTATTCCTCAAGAGAAATTAGTTAAACCTTTAAGAGAAGCGGTTTCTCCTTTAAAAGAACATTTGCCCAAAGTTAAACAATTGATTGACAGTTCTCTGCCTATGATCAGGGTTATTCCTAAAATTGCGGGTTTTGAAGAACCCAAAAGCTATTTGTTTTTGCTTCAGAATAATTCAGAGTTGCGACCGACGGGCGGTTTTATCGGCACTTATGGTATTTTGAAACTAAGGGATGGGGATATTGATACTTTTGATACGGATAATATATATAATTTGGACCGTTCAACCCAGCATGTGATTAAAGAGCCTGCTCCTTGGCAATTAACCAAATATCTTGACCAAAAAGACTGGTCATTGCGGGATATAAACTGGGCGCCTGATTTCCCGACTACGGCCCGAAAAGCAATTGAAATGTATAATAAGGAAAATGAAGTTATTTTAGAATTCCAAAGGTCAGGCCAGCCGATTATAGGAGAAAAAGGAGTTGAAATCCAAGGGGTTTTGCCTTATGAAAAAAATTTATTCGGCGTAATTGCTGTAACCACAGAAATTTTAGGAGAACTTTTAAAACTTACAGGTCCGATTGTTGTTGAGAACGCTATTTTTACGGAAGATAATTACCAGGATCAGCTTGAATTAATTGTGGGCATACTTTATCAGGAATTAAATATTCCTATTTCCGAGAGAAAAGGGATTATAAAAAAATTAGCGGATGAAATTAAAATCAAACTAAGCCTTTTGCCATTAAGCCGCCTGCCTGAAGTTTTGGATATGCTTTTTACTGCTTTAGACCAGAAACAAGTTTTGATTTATATTAATGATTATGAAACTCAAAATTTAATTTTAGAGCGCGGTTGGGGAGGCGAAGTTAAGGATACTGAAAACGATTATTTGTTTGTAGTCGACAGTAATTTGGCTAGCTTAAAAACAGATCAATATATAGATCGATTTACTGATTATTCTTTAAGCTGGCAAGGCGATGATTTGCTGGCCAAGGTTGTTTTGACTTATAAAAATCCCCCTGAGTTTAATTGGAAAAAAACAAGATTAAGGACATATACCAGAGTTTATGTTCCTTTGGGTAGTCAGCTTGTAAGTTTTAGCGGAGCAATGGAAAATGATAAAAGAAGAGATCCTGAAAGGAGGCCGGGGGAAGTTGAAATAGCGGAAGAATTTAATAAAACATACTTTGGCGCGTTTATTTCCATAGAACCAGGAGAAACAGGAGTTTTAACTTTTGAATATAAATTGCCGGAAAGGATAAAAGAACAGATAAAAGACGGCACTTATAATTTATTGGCGCAAAAACAACCGGGTGTTATTCCCAGTTTGACTTTGGATTTGAAGTTTGGTAAAACTATAAAATCAGCTGCCCCTCCCGAATTAGCAAGCGAGTGGTTTAATACCTCTTATAATTACTCTACGGCGCTGGATAGCGATAAAGAATTTTTAGTAACTTTTAAATAAAGGAATTAAAGGCAGTATATGAAGTAGAGGAATAGATGATTAGAGGAAAATAGGATAAAAGGATTTTGAGTCCTATTTTTCTATCATCCTTTTGTCCTATTGTCTTCTATTTCCTATATATCCTCTTAATCCTATTAAAATATTATGTTTAGAAAAAAAATCGGCATTGATTTAGGCACTACAAATATTCTGGTTTATTTGCCCAAAAAAGGAGTTGTTATTAATGAACCCTCGGTGGTGGCTATTTCTACAACTGATAAAAAAATAATGGCGGTTGGCATAGAGGCCAAAGAAATGCTTGGTAAAACTCCAGATACTATTATTGCTTTGCGGCCGCTAAAAGACGGAGTAATAGCTGACTATAAAACAACAGAAGCCATGTTAAGATATTTTATTAATAAGGCTTTGGGCGGTTTTAGAGTTTTAAGGCCAGAAGTAATGGTGGCTGTCCCTGCCGGCATAACTTCTACGGAGAGAAGAGCAGTAATTGACGCCACAATGGCTGCAGGCGCCAAAGCCGCTTATATTATTAAAGAGCCAATAGTGGCTGCAATCGGCGCCGGCATCCCCATTGGCAGCCCTTCAGGCAATATGATTATTGATATAGGCGGAGGTACTGCAGAAGTAGCGGTTATTTCTCTTGGCGGCATTGTTGCCAGCGGTTCGGTCAGGATTGGCGGCAACCGCTTAGATCAGGCGATTTTAGAATACACGCGCCGCAAGCATAATTTAGCTATCGGAGAGAGGACTTCAGAAGATATAAAAATAAATATTGGCGCTGCTATTTCAATGGAAGAGCCGTTAACCATGGAAGTTCGCGGCAGGGATATGGTGTCTGGATTGCCCAGGACAATTAATATGACAACTAATGACGTAGTTGAAGCGATTGCCAATCCATTGGAAGGAATTATCGAAACAATTAAAGAAGTTTTGCACAATACCCCGCCGGAATTAGCCGCTGATGTTATTGACAAGGGCATTATTTTAAGCGGCGGCACTTCATTATTGCGCAATCTTGACCAATTGGTTTCCAAAGCAACTGGAGTGCCGGCTTATGTGGCTGATGATTCTTTGTTTTGCGTGGCCAAAGGCACTGGTATTGCTTTAGAAAATTTAGAGTCATATAAAAGATCTATTCTTGGTTCAAAATAAATTATAGATGATAGATGATAGGTTGCTTGGTTTTTAAAACCAGGCTTTTTTTGGAACTGGACTTTACTTGGTAAGTTTTTTAAGCTATAATAGAACCATGAAAAATGATAATTGGCAGGTGGTCGGCCATGAAAAAAATATCAAGTTTTTGCAAAAAAATATTGCTAATAACAAATTAGCTCATGCTTATTTGTTTACTGGCAAGCCTCATTTGGGCAAAACATTAACAGCTCAAAAATTCATGGCTGCTATTTTATGCCATGATTACCACCGCCAAAATAAAATTAGAAATAAAAGCGAGCCTTGTGGCCAGTGCGTTTTTTGCAGCCAGATGAACAAGGGTATTTATCCTGATGCCTATTATCTCAAAAAAGAAACTGACAAAAAAAATATCAGCGTTGAGCAAGTTAGAGAGATACAAAAGCTTCTTTCCCTGGCCTCTTTTTTAAACAGCTATAAAATAGTTTTAATAGAAAAAGCGGAAGATTTAAGCGAAAGCAGCCAAAACGCTCTTTTGAAAATTTTGGAAGAGCCTAAAGGGAAGACTATTTTGATTTTATTAACTAGTGATTATAAGCTGCTTTTGCCGACTTTAGTTTCCCGTTGCCAGTTAATAAAATTTTTACCGCTTGCTGACAAACTGATTTTTGAGCATTTAATCGATTTAGGCGCCAGTCGCGAACAGGCAAAATTGCTGTCAGCTTTGGCCCATGGCCAAATTGGCATGGCTGTTGATTTTTATAAAAACCCTGATTTTTTTCAAGCTCACCAAGACCGAATCAGCCAATTTTTTAATCTTTTTGAACTTAATTTGGTCGAACGCTTTAATTTTATAAATGAATTATTAGGCGACGCTAAAAATAATGCAGAGATGAATGAATATTTAGATGAGGAATTGGATTGCTGGCAGCAAGTTTTACGGGATATTCTGCTTCAGCATTATGGTTTAGATTCTATGATAGCCAGCCTAAATTTCAAAAATGAAGTAGTAAATTTAAGCCGGAAATATTCAGCTCCCAGAATAATCAGCTTGCTTGAACAGATAAAAACCGCTAAGAAATTCTTAGATTACAATATTAATCCGCGTTTAGCTGTGGAAAATTTACTTTTAAATTTTTAAAATAAAAAATTATGAGCAAAAATAATTTTTCAGCTCTGAAAAAGACCTGTTTGTTATTTTTTTTATCTCTCGCCCTTATTTTTTTGCCTGGTTGTGTAAAAATAAAAAGCGATCCTAGTGTTGCGACAGGCCCTTTGGGCGTGTATAAATCAGAAAATGCCAGCGCCAACTGGCAGGCTAAAAATGCCTTGCTTAATGCCGAAGGCAAACCTTTAAATATCAATAATGTAAGCGTTAGTAGGATTATAATGGATCCTTCAGATTTCAAAGCTCTTTATTTAGCGACAGAACAAGGCTTGTTTTATTCTTATACAGCTGCTGAAAGCTGGCAGCATTTGCCTGATTTTGGTTCTTATCCGATTAATGATATCGCTGTTGACTATTTTAATAAATGCAATATTTTTGCTGTGGCAGGTCAATCAATTTACCGGTCGCAGGATTGTTTGCGTACTTGGAAGACAGTCTATTTTGATTCGCGTCCTGATTTACAAATTACTGATGTGGAAATAGAGAATTTTGGTAGCAAAAGGGTTTATGCTGGAACAAATAAGGGCGAGGTTTTAAAAAGCACTGATTTTGGAGATACCTGGCAGACAATTAAGAGACTGAATAATCCTGTTAAACAGATTTTAATTGATAAGGATGACACGCGCATTATTTATATTGCGACTGAAACAGCTGGGATTTTCAAAACCACTGACACTGGTTTAACCTGGAGCGATGAAAAGCCAGAGACTGATATTAATCAAAGTTTAAACAAGTTTTATGACAGCAAGATTTATCGCTATTTGGTTCAGGATAAAACAAGAAAAAACTCTTTAATTTCAGCTTCAAAATACGGGCTTTTAAAAACAAATGACGGAGGCATGACCTGGGAGAGCATAGAATTAATCACGCCGGAAAGGGGAGCTAATATTTATTCTTTGGCTATTGATTCGAAAAATTCTAATATTATTTATTACGGAACTGATACAACTTTATACAAGTCAACAGATGGCGGGAAAAATTGGGCGACTCAAAAATCCCCGACCGGCGGAATAATAAATTTTTTGCTGATTGATCCGGAAGATACTAATATAATTTATTTGGGGGCAAAGGCAATAAAGAAGTAGCTGAGTAAGGTGGCTAAGCGAATTAAGCCGGGTAAGCTGGGCTGATTTAATTTGCTTGCCTCGTTGATCAGTTTAATTTACTAATTTAAAAATATGGCAAATACCAACATTTACATTGATAAACAAAAAGCTGACTTTGAAAAAGTTTTAGCCCATTTTAAAGATGATTTAATGACTTTAAGAACAGGGCGCGCCCAATCTACGTTGGTTGAAAATATTCAAGTTGAAGCTTACGGAACTATGACGCCTTTAAATCAACTGGCGTCTATTAGCATACCCGAATCTAAAAGTATTAGCATTGAACCTTGGGATAAAAATATTCTTAAAGAAATAGAAAAATCATTGACTTATTCCAACTTGGGCTTTTCAGTAGTTAATACAGGCGAAAAGCTGATTGCCCAAATTCCGCCAATGACTGAAGAAAATAGAAAAGAAATTTTAAAAATTATCGGGGAGAAAGAGGAAAAAGCAAAAATTAGCCTGCGCCAATTAAGGGATCAGGTTAAAGAAGACATTTTGGCGGCGGAAAAAGAAAAGGAAATTACTGAAGATGATAAGTACGCCTTTTTGGCAGATTTGGACAATTTTATTAGCGATTATAATAAAAAAATAAGGGAGATTGCCGAAGAGAAGGAGCAGGAAATCATGACGATCTGAAACCACAGATTTTTATTCACGGATAATACAGATAAAAATCCGTGCAATCCGTGTCAAAAAATCAGTGTTTAAGTATTCAATCTATATTTATGAAACAAGAAGAAAATTCAATGGAAAAAATTGTCTCTTTATGTAAGCGAAGAGGTTTTGTTTTTCCAGGATCGGAAATTTACGGAGGTTTGGCCAATACTTATGATTATGGTCCTTTGGGCGTGGAATTAAAAAATAACATTAAAAGGCTGTGGTGGAAATATTTTATCCATGACAGAAAAGACATGGTTGGCTTGGACGGCGGGATATTAATGAGCCCGAAAATATGGGAAGCAAGCGGCCATGTTAAAAATTTTAAAGATCCTTTGGTTGAGTGCAAAAAATGCCACAAGCGGTTTCGTCCTGATAAATTGGAAGACCCGTCTAAATGTCCGGAATGCGGGGGTAAATTTACTGGAGAAAGAATGTTTTCAGGCATGTTTAAAACTACCATTGGCCCAATTGAAGAAGAAGGTTTGGTTAGCTATCTAAGGCCGGAAACAGCCCAAGCTATTTTTGTCAATTTTAAAAATATTTTAAATTCAACTAATGTTAAAATTCCTTTTGGCATTGGACAGATGGGCAAGGCTTTTAGAAATGAAATTACGACCGGTAATTTTATTTTCAGAACTTTGGAATTTGAACAAATGGAAATTGAATATTTTATCTCCCCTCATGCTAAATGGAAGGAGATTTTTGAAGCCTGGGTTGAGTATATGCATGGTTTTATGTATATTATTGGCTTGGAGCGGGAAAAAATGCATGATGTAGAAATAGGGGAAAAAGACAGGGCTTTTTATTCAAAAAGGACAATTGATATGGAATATGATTTTCCGTTTGGCCAGGATGAATTATGGGCCATTGCTTACCGGACTGATTATGATTTAAAGCAGCATCAGGAAGAATCAGGCCAGGATTTGCAGTATTTTGATGACGAGGCAAAAGAAAAATATGTGCCCCATGTTATTGAGCCGACTTTTGGAGTTGACCGCACTCTTTTGGCTATTTTAACCGCGGCTTATTATGAAGAGGAAATGGAAGGCGAGAAAAGGGTGGTTTTGAAGTTACATCACAATGTAGCGCCATATAAAATAGCTGTTTTTCCTTTATTGCGCAATAAGCCGCAGTTAGTTGATAAAGCTAAGGATATTTTTAATGAGTTGAAAAAGAATTGGCGCTGTGAATTTGATGACAATGGTAACATTGGCAAGCGTTACCGCCGCCAGGATGAGATCGGCACGCCTTATTGCGTGACAGTTGATTTTGAAACTTTGGAAAAAGATAATAAGGTGACAATCCGTGATCGCGATAGCATGAAGCAGGAAAGAGTGGCTGTTTCTGAATTAGAAAATTATTTTAGCAAAAAATTTAGTATTTAAATTATAAATTGTAATTATTAGTAGATAAAATAAAAAAACCCAGCCTTTGTCAGTAAGGAGCTGGGTTTTGCGTTTTATTTTTGTTTATAATTTTCCATAAAATCTTTCAGCCTGGTTAAAGCGTCTGTTAGGTCTTCAATATGGGGCAAAAAGACAATGCGGAAATGGTCAGGCTTTGGCCAGTTAAAGCCTTTGCCTGGTACTAAGAGAACATGTTTTTCCCTTAGAAAATCAAGTAGGAATTTTTCATCATTTTTGATTTTGAATTTCTCCGTGTCAATTTTTGGGAAAAAATAAAGACCACAATTTGGCTTGACACAGCTTATCCCTTCAATTTGAGATAGCAATTCATAGCCTTTATCGCGCTGTAAGCGTAGCCGGCCGCCTTCTTTTGTTAGGTCATAGATTGACTGATAACCGCCCAAAGCGGTCTGAATGGCAATTTGCCCAACTGCATTGCTGCATAAACGCATATTACAAAGCAGATTAATGCCTTCAATATAGTCTTTTGCCGCGGCTATGTTGCCGGAAATTACTAACCAGCCAGCGCGAAAGCCGGGCAAGCGGTAATTTTTTGATAGCCCGTTATAGGTAAGGAAAAGGACATCCTCAGCTAAGGAGGCGATGGAAATGCTTTCTCCTTCATAAATGATTTTGTCATAAATTTCATCGGAAAAAACAATCAGCTTGTGTTCTTGGGCAATTTTGACAATTTGTTCCAGTATTTCACGGTTGTAAATAGCGCCAGTTGGGTTGTTAAACGGGATAATAACAATCCCTTTGGTTTTTGGCGTGATTTTTTTCTGCAGGTCATTGAGGTCAGGCTGCCAGTCAGCTTTTTCATCGCACAAATAATGCACTGGTTTGCCGCCGGCAAACTTAACTGTTGCTGTCCAAAGTGGATAATCAGGCGCAGGAATAAGAATCTCATCGCCAAAATTAAGAAGAGCATTAAGGCTGATACGAATCAGGTCTGAAACTCCGTCGCCAGTAAAAATATTAGGGTAAAGTTTGAAAATCGTACCAAAATGATATAATTTCATTATGGTAAGATGTTCAAAATATTTTAATAAAAAACTTTGGCAATTAAGTGATGGGCGGTTAAAATGTCGCCAATGCCGTAAAGTTTTTACAGTTAAGAAAACAAATGGGAAATTATTAAAAAGTATAATTTCCGA
>DSBA01000033.1 GCA_011046145.1 Candidatus Uhrbacteria bacterium
CAATAAAGCTTAAAGCTATTTTTTTGTATAAATTTAAGGGCGGGTTGATTGATCTTTGTCTAGACATAATTTTTATTTTTTAAAATTTAATTTTTATATTTAAATTATTTAAATTGACCTGGTCTAAGTATAGCATTTTTAAAAAATTACCGCCAGTTTGGGTTACATCAATTTGACAAAACGGACCTCGGATAAATTTGCCAATTGCTTTTGCAAATTCTCATCATTAAAATCAGCATAAAAATTAGTTTCTATTTTCTTAAACCTATTTTGGTCTATGGGTACAGCCAAAAAAACTTTATTTTTGCCGTCTGTTGAATTTAAAATCTTATTTAAGTTGGCAATTGTTTCCGCATTAACTACTTTTTTAAAAAAAATGAATAAATTTTTAACCTGTCCCTGCGCTTTTAAATTAATCTTCTTTAATTTTGATTTTAACTCGCCTAAAATTTCAAAACTTAAAGTTTTAGCTTCATTGCAAATAACTTTAAAATCGCCATCCTTATTGGATAAAGTGCCGGTAATAATAACCACATTATCTTCTTCCCATGTTTCTCTAGTGCTATTGTAAACAGCAGGAAAAACAATCGCCTCAATACTGTCATAAGTATCTTCAATCCTGACAAAAAGCATTATTTCTCCTTTTTGGGTTATTATCTTTTTTATTTTATTAATCACCCCAGCCACCCTAATAGTGCCTGTGCCAATACCCTTTTTAAGATTAATTGTAGTATGAATATAATCTTGCAATTCTTTTTGAAAATCGCTGAACGGGTGGTCAGAAATATAAAGGCCGAGCAAATCCTTTTCCCAAGCTAAGGCGTCTTTTTTCTTGACTGGCGCGTATTTTTCCAATTGCAAATTGCGTTTTATTTCAACTTCAGCCAAATCAAACAGGCTGTCCTGGCAATTCTGCTCCTCGCTATTGATTTCCCTTAAAAAATTCAAAAGCTTATCCATATTCATCAGCATTTCATTGCGGTCGCCAAACTGGTCCAAAGCTCCGCTTTTAATCAAACTCTCCAGTGATTTTTTATTCAAATCCTTATCTTTAATCCGGCTTAAAAAATCTTCTAATGACTGAAAATGCCCATTGGATTTTCTCTCATGGATAATGGCTTTGGTTAGGCTAAAGCCTACATTTTTAATGGCTGAAAGCCCGAATCTGATACGCGGTTTGCCTTCTTTCAAGCTCTCTGCTACTACTGTAAAACGAGTAAAGCTTTCATTGATATCAGGTGCCAAAACCTCAATGCCCATATTCCGGCACTCATTAACCTCTAGCGCAATTCTATCTATATCATCCAAATCAGAGGTTAATAAAGAAGCCATAAATTCAACTGGATAATTTGCTTTTAAATAGGCTGTTTGATAGGCAATTAAAGCATAACAGGCGGCATGAGAACGGTTAAAGCCATAACCGGCAAAAGGTTCAATAAAGGCGAAAATTTGCTGGGCAGTCTTTTTGTCAATGCCATTTTTCAAACAGCCAGCCACAAATTTCATTTTCTGTTCAGCCAGTAATTTTTTAATTTTTTTACCGACTGCTTTTCGTAAAACATCAGCTTCAGCCAGGGTAAAACCTGCTAATTCGCGGGCGATCTCCATTAATTGTTCCTGATAAATCGCCACGCCATTGGTTTTTGATAAAATCGGCTCCAGCTTTCCATGGAGATAAGCCGGTTTGGTTTTGCCATGCTTATTGCTGATATATTGAGATATCAATTCCATGGGACCTGGCCGATACAATGCCACCATAGCAATAATATCTTCAAATTCATTGGGCTTCAATAATTTCAAATATCTTTTCATGCCTCCTGATTCCAGCTGAAAAACGCCTGTTGTCTCTCCTTTTTGCAGCAAAGCAAACGTTTTTTTATTGTCTAATTTCAAATTGTCAATATCTGTCTTGATACCATGAATTTTTTCAATTGTTTCCAAAGTATTTTCAATAATAGTCAAATTGCGCAACCCTAAAAAATCCATTTTTAAAAGCCCTAAATCTTCTATAGGATGCAAGGAATATTGGGAGACAATAGCGTTGTCACCGCTTGACGAATATTGTAACGGCACAAAATTAGTCAATGGTTCAGGCGTAATCAAAACACCGCAAGCATGGGTAGAAGCGTGGCGACAAACGCCTTCAAGTTTCATGGCATTATTTATCAGGTCTTGGCAATCCTTATTTCCCCTATATTCTTCTTTAAGATCAGAAATTTTTTCCAAAGCGTCTTTTAATTTCAAATTCATGGGAATCATTTTTGCTATTTTGTCGCAATAAGCATAAGGCAAGCCCAAAGCGCGTCCCACATCCCTGACAGCAGCCCTGGCTGCCATAGTGCCAAAAGTAATTATCTGGGCAACATGGCGTTTGCCGTATTTTTCTTCAACATAACGCAAAACCTCGTCTCTTCTAGCATCTGCGAAATCAGTATCAATATCAGGCATAGAAACCCTATCAGGATTTAAAAACCTTTCAAAAATCAAATCATAAGCCAAAGGATCAATATTAGTAATTTGGGTCAGGTAAGCGACTAAACTGCCGGCAGCCGAACCCCTGCCCGGCCCTACTACAATACCATTGCTTTTTGCCCAATTAATAAAATCAGCCACAATCAAAAAATAAGAAGAATAACCTGTTTTGGCAATAATTGATAATTCATAATCCAGGCGTTCCAATATATCTTTTTTCTTAAATTTCTTATTGGTAGATTTAACCAAAGCGATATTTTCATCTATTTGCCACTCATCATTAGATTTTAATTCTCCGCCATAACGCTCAACCAGCCCTTTAAAACAAATCTGCTTTAAAAAATCGTCATCATTAACCCCTGCAGGCAGTTCATAATTAGGCAGGACATTTTTATCAAATTCCAGTTCAACATTACAACGCTCGGCTATTTTAACTGTATTGGCAATCGCTTCAGGATAATCAACAAAATCTTTAACCATTTGCTTGGTTGGACGTAAGGAAAAATCATCATGAAGCATAGAAATACGATTTGTTTCTCCCACTTTTTTATTGGTCTGAATGCATAATAATATATCCTGGGTAGTCGCATCTTCTGTATTAAGATAATGGGTATCATTTGTGGCTACAAGGCCTAAATTATATTTTTGGGCCAATTCGGCCAATTTTTTATTCACAACAGCCTGTTCTGGAATGCCAAGATGATGTTGTAATTCCAAATAAAAATTTTCCCGACCAAAAATGGCCAAATATTTCTCTAAAACTTTTTCAACTTTTTCCTGTTCTTTATAAGTTAAAACAGCACTGGGAATCTCTCCTTTTAAACAGGCTGAAATTGCAATCAAGCCTTCTTTGTAACGTTCCAAAGCTTCATAATCAACTCTAGGCTTATAATAAAAACCATCTAAATAAGCTTTGGAAACCAATTTCAAAAGATTTTGATAGCCTTGCTTGTTTTTGGCCAGTAAAATCAAATGGTAATTATCCTCATCAATTTTAGTCCTTTTATTTAAAAGCCCATATGGCGCCACGTAAGTTTCCACGCCTAAAATAGGCTTTATGCCGGCTTTCCTGGCTTTTTGGTAAAACTCAATAATACCATACATTGAACCATGGTCAGTTAAAGCCATTGCTGGCATGCCATCAGCCACAGCTTTAGCTACTAAATCATCAATTTTAGCCATGCCGTCAAGCAAACTATAATGGCTATGGACATGAAGAGGGACAAATTTCATAAACCCTACAAAATTACAAATTTAATACAAATTTACAAAATAAAAATTTGTAAATTTATAACAGATTTGTAGGTTTGCTGGCATATTAAAATTATATCTCAAATCTTAACCCTTCACAACACCCAAAGGATACATCTGGGCGACTTTCTTGGCTAAACCAGCCCGCACCACGATATTAACTACACTATCAACGTCTTTATAAGCCAAAGGCGCTTCTTCGGCAATGTCAGAAAACGAGGCGCACCGGATCAAAATTCCTCTTTTTTCCAATTCATCCTTAATTTGACGACCAGAAACCTGCCTTTTGGCAGCCGAGCGCGAAAGACGTCTGCCAGCCCCATGGCAGACTGAACCAAAAGTTTCAGATTCAGCTTTTTCCATACCAGCCAGAATAAAAGACGACGAACCCATGGTGCCGGGAATTAAAACAGGCTGACCAACCTTTTTATAAATTTCAGGTATATGAAAATTATCTGGTCCAAAAGCCCGGGTTGCGCCTTTGCGATGCATGCAAACTTCCACTTTTTGGCTGTCTATTTCATAAGTTTCTTTTTTAGCAATATTATGAGCCAAATCATAAACCAGTTTTAATTCCGCTTTATCGCCAAAATCTTTAGCCAATTCCTCTTTAAAAACTTCACGCGTTAAATAAGTCAAGTACTGGCGGTTTACCCAGGCAAAATTAGCTGCCGCGCTCATGGCTGCAAAATAATCTTTGCCTTCTGCCGAATCCAAAGGCGCGTAAATCAGCTCCCTATCAGGCAATTTTAATTTCCAATCATACAATTTGCGGTTTAAAACTCTAATATGATCAGTGCAAACCTGATGCCCCAAACCGCGTGAACCAGTATGGATCATTATTACAATTTGATTTTTAAATAAACCAAAAACCTTGGCGATTTCCGGCTCAAAAATTTTAGCTACATACTGGACTTCCAAAAAATGGTTGCCCGAACCCAAAGTGCCTATCTGGTCATGGCCTCTTTTTTTTGCCTGAATAGAAACCTTGCCAGGATCAGCAGCCAAAATCCTGCCTTTTTCTTCACAACATTCTTTATCCTCCTTGGTGGCAAAACCTTTGTCAACTGCCCAATCCAAACCATTAGCCAAAACCTTGTCTAATTCTTCTTGGCTGACTTTTAATTTGCCGCTTTTGCCTAGCCCGCTTGGCACTGCGCCAAAAAGCGCGTCAATCAATTGTTCAAATTTTTTATCCAATTCTGGTTTGGTAATCTGCGAAATTAAAAGCCGCACCCCGCAATTAATATCATAACCGACCCCGCCTGGCGAAATAACGCCGCCTTCCCATTTTATAGCAGCCACACCGCCAATCGGGAAACCATAGCCCTGATGAATATCTGGCATGGCCAAAGAGTATTTTAAAATTCCAGGCAAAGTCGCGACATTAACCGCCTGTTCAAGGGAACGATCATTTAAAATTACGTCCAGCATTTTTTCGTCAGCATAAACCCTGGCTGGCACGCGCATATCCGCCCGAAATTCTTTGGGAATTTCATAAATATAATCAGTGATTTTTTTAAGGTTTTGCTTGGTAATCATATTAAAATAATAATCTCTTTACTATTTTTATATTCGTAAAAAAAAATTAGTAAATTAGTATTAAATATCAAAAACCACTTCAGCCAGCCAGCCGCCTTCTTTGGCTTCTTCAATTTTTAAATCATTATAAGTCACGGCTTTGATTTCTGTTTTAAGGCCAGAAACTTTAAAGCCTTTGGCCACTCCTTCCAAAAGCCATTTGCCTGGCCGGTCAACAAGATCAGAGGGCTTTTGCCAAATCGCCAAATCAAAATAAAAATAAACTTCATTATTGGTATCGCTCAAATACAAAAGCTGGCTTAAATAATCAACCAGCAAACTCATAAAATCAGGCGATTCAATTTTAATTTCCAGCTCAACCGGCTGGTCATGGAGCAAATTCTCTTCATCAACTATATTGGCAAACATGCCTTTTGCCATATTGGCAAAGGCTTCTTCCTTGGTATTCCCAAAAGACCTAATTTTTAAATCAGCCGTATGTTCAAGATTTTCATATTGCTTCATAGTCCTATAAATTACTAATATCTAATGCCGCCTATGGCCGAAAACTTGGCTAAGGCAGGCGGGAAAAATATGCAAATTTAAGATATTGCCAAAAGAGCATTGTTGCCCAACAATCAAAAAATTTTTGTCAAAACAATAAAATCACATGATCCAAGCCTAAATTAATAACAGGGCCGCCATAAAACCAAGTAAAGAACCCAAAACAATAGGCGGCAGGCCTGGCATGGGCGCCCTTTCTTTTTGCAGTATAAAAATAACATGCAGGACAATCAAGCCTAAAATAGCTCCCAAAGCAACCATCAAACTAGTAAAAATATTGATTTTTAAACTGGCAATAACCAAAATAGCGGGTAAAACCACATCTCCTGTGCCTAAAAACATAAATTCTGTCAAAGGGCTAACATTTTTTGTCTTTTGAAGCAAGCCTTTAAAAGTAAAAGGAATTATCAAGGAAAAATGGACATTGGCTTTGGCCATGCCGCTAAACATCTTAACCATATGCTTGGTTTTATAAACTGCCCAATAATCATAAACAGCCAAAAAAAGCAGAATTATTATAGCCGCAAACGGCGTTAAATTTAAGCCAAAAATCACAGCAATAGCTGCGACTGCCAGGACAATGACCAAATTATGGGCTATAACATTGCGAAAAATAAACCAGACAAAAAGCAAAAAACCCAAGACATACAAAAAATCAGGCCAGCCAAAATATGCCTGGGTAAAAATTAAAAGCCCCTGGAAAATCGCCAAATAAAACAAGCCTTTAATCAGCCACGGTTTTTTAAAATACCGCAAAATCAGAAGCAAAACAGCAGTGGCCAGCAGAAACATTATAATAAACTGCAAAGGCCCAAACCCGACTGCCAATGAGCTGGTTTCGCTTTCAGCCATTGCTTTTTCAGCCAATTTTAAAGCAATGCCAATAGCTGTCAGCTGGGCAAAAGCGAATAAAAAAACCTCCAATAAAAAAGCAAAATTAAAAAAATGGCGCAAAGTTAATTTCATGCCTTTAGTATACCATCTAAAATTGTTATAATAAAGAAAAAGCTCCCCAAAATTGAGGAGCTAAAAAGCATTTAAACGAACCTTGGCCACGCAATGAGTCCGCCCGGGCGCAGACGAACCTTTCCCCAACCATATGGTAGTGTCAAAAACCTGATTGATCACCCTTTCGAGGTTCAACAGCGCATGTAGGCGCCTCCGCTCTACTTGGAATCAGATTTTGGGGCTAACACCTTTTTTCTTCTGGCAAAGCCTTTATCCCCCGTCGAAGGCCGCCAAACTTGCCCTGAATGCAACCAAGGTTCTGTGAATAATTTAACAAAACAGCTAAAAAATGTCAATGTACTTATGAATCTTACTTTCTTAGGCACAGGTCCCTCAACAGGTATTCCCAAAAAAGAATGCCGGGATTTAACTTGTCAAGAAGCTAGAAAAAAAAACAGCAAATCAAAAAGGACCAGATCTTCAGCTTTATTAAAAGCTAATAATTTTAATTTGCTAATTGACTGCTCGCCTGATTTTTTACAGCAAGTCAAGCAAGAAAGAATAAAAAAAATTAATTATGTAATAATTACCCATGCGCACCGCGATGCCAGCGGGGGCATTAAAAAATTAAATCTTTGGACAAAAAATAAAATTATTGTTTGCTGCCAAAAACAAACCATTAAAAAAATAACCAGCCGCTACGGGGGTCTAAACAAGCTTGAATTCCGCGCCATTAAGCCTTATCAAAAATTTAAAATAAAAAACATGGCAATTACCGCCCTGCCAGTCAAACATTATGTTTTGGATGAAAAAAACTTCCCTACCTTAGCTTACAAATTCAAAAATCTTATTTATTGCTCAGATGTGATCAAAATCCCAGCCAAATCTCTAAAGCATTTTAAAAATTACCCTTATTTAATTTTAGACGCAGCCATGTATTTTAATCGGCAATTTATTTCTCATTTAAATACGCGGCAAGCCATTGAATTGGCTGAAAAACAAAAAGTGAAAAATCTATATTTAACTCAAATCGGCCATTCTTATCCTCCTTATAAAATTGCCAGAAAGGAAATTGCCAAATTTGTCAAAGCCCATAAAATTAAAACAAAAGTTTTTTTGGCTTATGACGGACTGAAAATTAAACTATAATTTTATGAGAAGAATTGAAGAAGATTATAAATATCCTATTATTATTTTTATTTTTGTTATTATAATAACAGCTTTTATTGCTTCATTTTCTCTGGCCTACAATCCGGATAAATATCAAGATACTGACGGCGACGGACTGACTGATTACGAAGAAAAAGCTATTTATCAGACTTACTGGTATGACAAAGACACTGATAAAGACGGCTATGACGACGGGGTTGAAGTTGCCAATGGCTATTCGCCTAAACATCCAAAACTAAAAATGCACGAGGCAGATACTGACAATGACGGTTTGAACGACAAATGGGAGATATTACTAGGCGCTAATTTAATGGTCCGGGATACTGATGGCGACGGATATCTGGACGGCACAGAGGTTTACCATGGTTATTCGCCGACAGATCCGCAACCAGTAAAAATAAGCAAAAAAATAGAAATAAATCTTGCAGAATTTAAACTTGATTTTTATATTGACAATATATTAATGGATACTTTTCCCATATCCGCGGGCAAAAAAAACACGCCAACACCGACCGGCGAATTTATTATTACGGCAAAATATCCGCTAAAACATTATAATTATTATCCCAATGCAAAATGGAATCTGCAGTTTGCCAGTTTAAATGGCTTAAATTACTATATTCACGGCGCTTATTGGCATGATAAATTTGGGGAAGAAAATTTATCTGGCGGCTGCGTTAATGTCAAATATGAAGACATGGAAAGGCTTTATATTTTTTCCTCTGTGGACACTCCAGTAATTATACAATGATTATGAATTTTAAAAACCGGCAAGATGCCGGCCAAAAGCTGGCCCAAAAATTAAAAGAATTTAAAGGACAGAAAAACGCCTTGCTTTTAGCCCTACCCCGCGGCGGCGTGGTGGTGGCTTTTGAAATTGCTAAAGAACTCAACCTGCCCTTAGATTTGGTTGTGCCGCGCAAAATCGGCGCGCCTTTTAATGAAGAATATGCTATTGGCGCCATCACAGAAAGCGGCGAAGGCATTTTTGACCAAGAAGCTATTGCCAGTTTAAATGTAACGAAAGATTATTTAGACAAAGAGGTTGCTACAGAAAAAAAAGAAGCCCAACGCCGTTTAAAAACTTACAGACAAAACCAGCCGCCTCTTAACCTTAAAAATAAAACTGTAATTATTGTTGATGACGGCATTGCCACTGGCTTAACTATGCGGGCGGCCATCAAATCAGCCAAAGAAAAAAAAGCCAAAAAAATTATTGTGGCCGTGCCTGTGACAGCCAGAGATTCGCTTAAAACAATAGAAAAAGAAGCTGATAAAGTAATTTGCTTAGACGCGCCTTTATTTTTTGGCGCGGTCGGCGCTTTTTATGAAAATTTTGATCAGACAGAAGATCAAGAAGTCATTGATTTAATGCAAAAAGCAAAGGAGTTTGAAAAATAATATGAATGATAATAAATTAAAATCTTTAATCCAGAAAATAGTCAAAGATGCAACGATTTTAAAAGACAAATATACTGGTCAAAAAAACATCACAGTTGGTTACGTCTGCGTGTTCGCACAGAACGATTCCGAATACGAAGAACTTAGTACTGCCGCAGAAAAAATGGAAAAAATTGTAAAATCAACACCCACGGGTCCGGTTTTCGAAATTCCGCCGCTTCCTACAATTGCAGGGCAATTGCGAGTATTAAAAATTCGCCTTCCCGACCCCACAAGGAAAGAACGAGGAGATGCTGATTTTAACCTAACCGACTATGATACTTTCAAAAAAATGAATCTAAATAAACCTGGATTTAAAATAATTCCTCGAAATAACTTTGAAATGATCGAGTTGATGGAGCCAGGCGCCAATGTTCGCGTCTATTTTTCTAATCCGCCCGTTAAACAGCAGCTAAAACTTACATAGTAATCAAAAATATGAATATCTTTTCTTTAGAAAATACAAAAAATTTAGCCCAGCAAATTTGCGGGGAAAACAAATAAAACAAAAATAAAAATATGAAAAAATATAACCAGCCGGGAGATGTGCATTTCTCCACGTTCAGAACTTATAAAAGCTATCCTTTCTTTAAGGATGAAAATTGTTGCATAATATTTTTAAAAAATCTAGAATTTTATCGTCAGCGTTATGATTTAAAAATTTATGGTTACGCGATATTATTAGAACATATCCATCAAATGATGCGATTTGACATGGTAAAATATCCTCAATTAACAATATCAAAAATAATACAGGATTTTAAATCGTCGGTTGCCAGGCAAATTATCGATTATTACAAATCAACTGCGGCCCGCAAAGCGGGTAGCCAAGAGCCCCTGCTCTTGGCTGCAATTTCAAACCTCAGCATGGAGCAGGAGCTCCATGCTACCCACAGGGTAAACAAAAATCACAAACTCGGCTTAAAATATCGACTCTGGCAACCTGGGTTCTACGACTTCAATATTTATACCACCAAAAAATTTTATGAAAAATTAAATTATATCCATTATAATCCTATCAAACATGGTTTAACTGATAATATCTCAAAATATAAATATTGCTCTTGGAAAAATTACGAATTAGGCGACCATTCAATATTTAAAATTGATTATCCTGAAGATTGAAAAAATTCATGCATATTTTTCCCTTGCCAAATAATCAAAAACTCGCCCAGCAAATTTGCGCGAAAAACAAATTTCAAAAATAAAAATTATAGCCATAACGTCTTTATCAACCAAAAATTTGAAATAAAAATTAAAAAGAAAAAAGAGAGGGTTTTAACCTCTCTTTTTGAGTAAATTATACAAAACCGAGGCAAGCGTAAATGGATTATGCCGAATCAGTGCCCGACTTAAATTATCGCCTTTAACTTTTTGCGGAATTTTTTGGCTTAAAAAATTTTGGCCTAAAAACTTGGTTTTACGACCGCGAAAATCATTAGCCGTAAATTTTACTGGATATTCTCCTTCCTGGGCATATGAAGCCAGAAACTTGGCCGTGGGTTTTTGATTATTGTAAATCACATAATCAAAAACATTTTTTTGCCCAAGACACTTTTCCAGCAGTCTGACAAAATCAATAACCCGAAAGCCATGAGTATGGTTTTTCTGGGTCATCAGATTGCAGACATAAGCTTTAATGGCCCGGGAATCTTTAAAAGCTTGAGCAATGTTTTCCACCAGCAGATTGGGCAAAATACTGGTATAAATATCGCCCGGGCAAATAACCACTAGGTCGCTGGCCAAAATTCGTTCAATGGCGTGCGGATTAGCCGAAGGATTGGGCTGGAAACAGATATCCTTAATCGGCTGCCTTTTCAAATCAATTTCGTGCTCTCCAATAATTACCTGCCCATCCGGCGTTTTGGCAACTAGACGGACATCATCCAAAGTGACTGGCATAACCTCACCCTTAACCTGCAAAATTTCACCTGCTCTTTGCAAAGCTGCTTCAAAATCACTGGTTATCTGCTGCAAAGCAGCAATGAACAAATTGCCGAAATTCTGACCAGCCAAACTGCCTTCTATAAAGCGATGATTAAACAACTGGCGCCAGATTTCCTCTGAATGAGACAAAGCAACCAGACATTGCCTGACATCGCCGGGCGGCAAAGCGCCCTGCTCATCGCGCAAAATGCCGGTTGAACCCCCGTCATCTGCCATGGCCACAATGGCAGCCAAATCAAGATCAGGATAATTTTTTAGGCCAGTTAAAATTGTGTAAGAACCAGTGCCGCCGCCAATTACCGTCACTTTATGCATTCAAATCACCTCCTTTTCATAAACCATGTATGGTTTATGAAAAGCCCCGAACCCTACGTGGTTCGGAGCCCTAAATTTTCTTTATTATTATCTCAACTTACTATTAAACCGCTTTTTTGTCAACCCAATTTTTCGCAAAAAGCTATGTCAATTTTCAACCTCTATTTTTGTTCCCTGCCGCAAAACATAAGCCGGCCCAAATTTCAAAGCCAGTCTGATTAAATTAATTGATAACTGATATTTGTTTTTATTTTTAAGTTTAAGCAAATTTTTAATCCTGTTTTTGAAAAGCAAAAAATCAGGCTCATTATAATCCAGCCAATTTATTTTACCATATTTGTCATTATGGCATTCTAAAATTTCCTGCCAATTTAATTTATCAATATCAATAAAAGTTTCTCCCGCAAACAAATTGTCTGGCTTGTTCTTGGGATGCAGAAAATAGCCAGTCAGATTATTATACAAGACCGCATACAAAATTGATTCAAACTTGTCCTGGAATTTTATAGTCATAAAAAATTTAGTTCAGCTGGGCTGGCAAACGCCCCATACTCTGCATCGTACGGGGGAATACCCTGGCCCGCCTTAATTTAGTTGCTTTTTATTATTTGGTTAACAGCCCAACTAAGATCAGGCGGCCAGGGTCCACCCCGGAAGCCCATAACTTTCCGGAGTTGCCAGCCCAGCTGAATTTAAAACTTTGGGTTTAATTGCCTATTTTTTAAAAACAGGTTTCCTTCTCTAGCCAAAGCCTCGTTCTGAGAGGCAAAGGCGAGTATTTAATATTTAATTTTTAAACTTGGATCCAAGGCAACAATAAAGTCAAAAAAACGGCAGATTAATTTACGATAAATTGATTTTTGTTTTCGGCTCATAATTTTAATTTGTTAATTATTAAATTATTAAATTGATAATTAAAATACGATCTGTTAAAATAATAAAAGAGGAGTTTTTAAAATAAACTTTTCTCTTGCTCAAAACTCGTCCTTGCCTCAAATCTCGGGCGAGTTTTGTTATAAATTATTAAACAGCGCTAAATTTACGGATTACTGCCCGAACCACGCCTTGGACAATCACATTTTTGGCAAAAATCGGTTCCATGCTGGAATTGGCTGGCTGTAGCCTGATGTGGTTTGCTTCTTTATAAAACTTTTTTAAAGTGGCAAAAGCATTATCCAGCAAAGCCACCACTACCTGGCCGTTTCTCGGGCTTTCATTTTGCTCTACAATCACATAATCTCCGTCATAAATCCCCTCCTCAATCATGGAATCGCCCTTAACTTTCAAAACATAAGATTTGGCTTCATCTTTGACCAAATCAGCTGGCACAGCAATTTTTTCTTTTTCCTCAACAGCTTCAATGGGCTGGCCAGCAGTAATCAGGCCTGCCAAGCTCAAAAAAATCGCTTCTGCCTTTGTCTCCTCAATAATTTCAATTGATCTGGCTTCATTAGGATCTGTCTTTAAATAGCCTTTTTGCTGCAAAGTCTGGATATGTTCAGCTACTGTGGCTGTTGAAGACAAGCCAAAATGCTGGCCAATTTCCCGGTAACTTGGAGCGTAGCCATTGTCATCTGTGAACTGCTGAATAAAATCAATGATTTGTTTTTGTCTCTTTGTTAACATAGAATTTTAGAGTTTTAGTGCTTTAGAGTTTTAGAAATTATTTTAATGTTTTAAATTTGATTACAGATTACGGATTACAGATTACGGATTACAGATTACGGATTGCTGATTGCTGATTGCTGATTATTTTTTAAGAGATTTTACCCATCTATTAAGCATTCCACCAATTTCATCAGCTAATTGTTTAGCGGAATTATATTCATCTTTGTTAATATATTCTAATTCATAACTTAATAAAAATTGATATCTTAACTCTTCCAAAGAAGCGTCAGCGTAAGAATAAAAAACAAATTTATCTTTACCTCTTCTCCTAAAAGCTTCGGCAATATTTGATGGAATGGAAACAGCACATCTGCGCATTTGAGAAATTAATCCATATTTTTCATTATCAGGGAAATTAGCTGTTATTTTATAGGTAAAAATTGTAAATTCATGCGCCTTTTTCCATACCCTTAAATCTTCAATTTTTTCAATCCTCTTCATAATTAAAAAAATTAAGAATTAACACTGAAATCTGTAATCTGCCATCCGAAATCCATTAAATACGAACAAAAACCAAACATGTTATATTACCAGCATACCCGAACAAAATCCGAATGTCAACCCTATTTATCCACAGCCTGCAATCACCCCTCTAAAATACGCCCCCCTACCTTCCGGGGTCAGGAACCCAATATCACATTTTTTATTTAAAACCAACCAACTAAAAAACCCGCCCTTTTAAGAGCGGACTTTTAATTTTAATTATTTTTTCTTTTTAGCCAAACCGGGCAATGTAATTTTAATATAATTATACTCGTCTATAGCTTTAGCCAAGGTCATCCTTTTTTTATTTATTTTCAAATGTTTAAAATTTTGCTGCATCATCTTTAAAAAATTAAAATAATCCTCGGCATCGCCTTTTTTAAACTTATAATATTTTCTTATATAACTGTCCCACATAACAAAAAAATTGGGCGCGAAAATATGCAATAATTTTGGAGTGCCTGTAGATTTTATGCCTTTTATTTTATATAAAATATTAAAAATTTTTATAATTTCTTTTTTATAATGTTCCAAATTAATATTTTTGATTTTCTTATTCTTAAATTTATTGATAACCGGTAAAATTTTTTTAATTTTTGGCCTGTCCCCCATATACTAGACAAGTAGTCTCATGGTATCCTGGAAGTGAAAGGAGTAAAAATTTATGCCACGAGGCTTTCCAACATTAACAAGCGAGCAA